>JAJRTP010000430.1 GCA_024278255.1 Chloroflexota bacterium
AAACGTGATTTTGCGTATTTGTGAAGGGCACAAACCGGAATTATGCTGAAGTAATCCTGTTTTTCGTTACTTGTTTTCTGTTTGATTTGCCATATTTGGGTAAACAAATGATTTTATTGGGGTACATTTAGAATTGCTGATAACTCCTGAATTAGATTGGCTGATTAGCAATTTGAATGTAACATTGTGACCTGATGGCAACTTGTTTCGTGTTGCCTTTAATTATTTTAACGAGGGTATATGTATGATTGATTCAACCAAATCACGAGCCGGCGTTATTAGAGAGCTGTTTGGCTTTTTATGGAAGCGCAAGATGTGGTGGCTGTTTCCCATGATTGCCATGCTGTTGATTTTTGGACTGCTGCTGATTCTGGCTTCGGCATCACCGGCGTTTGCACCATTTATTTATACGCTGTTTTAATACGTATTGCGTATTGCGTATCAGATAATCGTTACGCAATACGCAATACGCAATATGCTCAATGGAAATTTTACGCACAATTGTCCTCATTCTGTTAACGATGGTGGGTTATTCTTCGGGTGTGACGCTGGCGGCGCGGGAGCGCGAGTTTTTGCCGAAGATTCTGGATTTGATTGTGGTGGCCTTGTTGTGGGTGGCAGTCTTTTGGCTGCGGCCGCAAATGGGGCGTTGGGCTATTTTGGGAGTGGCTTTACTCCTTAGCCTGGTGGTGGGCTATCTGTTAACGGCCGTACGTATGCGCCATGTGGATGATACGGCCGTCATCCCCCAATCAGAACTACCGGAACATGCGCGGGAAAAGGGAGATACGGCCGTATCCGGCAACATATTCCGGCGCGGTTGGCGTAAATGGGAACATTTTGCCGGCAAAATGGGCAACGTACAAGGCCGCTTGCTCATGGGATATTTCTACTTTATCGTCGTTACCCCGTTTGGCATCATTGTCCGTCTTTTCAGCGATCCCCTCAACATCAAAAAACGCCCCGAACAGTCAGACTGGCATCCCAAAGAGCCAACCGATCTAACCATCGAAGGAGCCAGAGAGCAGGGATAGCCAGTCACCTCTCCAATCTCACATAAAGCATATGTATATATTAGGTATTTCTTGTTACTATCACGATTCTGCCGCCGCGCTGCTGCATGACGGGCAGTTGGTGGCTGCGGCGGAAGAAGAACGGTTCAGCCGGAAGAAGCACGATTCCGGATTTCCCCATCAGGCCATTGCCTTTTGTTTGCAAACGGCCGGTATTACAGCCGCCGATTTGGATTATGTGGCCTTCTATGAAAAGCCGCTGTTGAAGTTTGAACGCATCATCAAGATGCAGCTATCTACCTTTCCTCGTTCCTGGCGCTCCTTTGGTGAGGCAATGATTGCCTGGTTGAGTGATAAGATGTGGGTAAAAACGCATATTGAACAGAATATCGGTGTCCCAGGCGAGAAAGTGCTTTTTGCCGACCATCATATGTCCCATGCGGCCAGCGCCTTTTTTGCTTCCCCTTACCAGGAATCGGCCATTCTTACGGTGGATGGTGTGGGCGAATGGACGACGGTAGCGCGCGGTAAAGCCGTGGCCAATTGGGATGGTTCCGGCCAAAACAGCTTGGTTCTTAAAGAAGAGGAGCGGTTTCCCCATTCCCTGGGTTTGCTGTACTCCGCTTTTACTGCCTTTTTGGGTTTTCGGGTCAATAATGGCGAATATAAAGTGATGGGTATGTCCCCTTACGGTGATCCCAAGCACCTAGATAAAATTGAAAAGGTGTTTACGGTCTATGATGATGGCAGCTTTTGGACCAATATGGATTACTTCAGCTACCATTATTCTTTTACCCACACGTATAACCAGAAATTCATTGATTTGTTTGGCGAGCCGCGGGTACACAGTGATGTGTTTTTCACGGCTAAAACCAATCCTGAAGTAGACCCGAATGATCCGTTGGTGCAGCAAAATCAGTATTATGCGGATATTGCGGCCAGTGTGCAGCGGGTGACGGAGAATACGGTTATCAAGATGCTGCGCTCTCTGCACCAGGAGACGGGGTTGAAGCAGGTGTGTATGGCAGGCGGGGTAGCGCTGAATAGTAAGGCCAACGGCCGTCTCCTGGCCGAAACTCCTTTTGAAGAAATCTTCATCCAACCGGCCGCCGGGGACAGCGGCGGGGCGTTGGGGGCAGCCCTGTGGGTGAACCACATTCTGCTCAACCAGCCGCGCAAATTTGTGCAGGAACACAATTATTGGGGGGCGGAGTATAGTGATGAGGAGATAGAAACGGCCGTTACCCAATCCGGCTTCAAGTATGAAGTGGAGCGGGACGCCGGGAAGCTGACAGAGAAGACCGTCAACGACATCTTGGACGGCAAAGTTATCTCCTGGTTCCAGGGGCGCTTTGAATGGGGGCCGCGTGCCCTGGGCAACCGCAGCATCATGGCCGACCCGCGCCGGGCGGAGATGAAGGATATTGTCAATACAAAAATCAAATTCCGGGAGCCATTTCGGCCGTTTGCTCCGGTCATTACCGAAGAAGCCGTGCCCGATTATTTTGACATGGATTATGCAGGGAAAAATTATCTGGCCCGGTTTATGCTGACGGTGGAGCGGTTCAAGCCCGGCATGGGCGAGAAAGTGCCCGCCGTCAATCATTTGGGAACCGGCCGTTTGCAAAGTGTGCGCCGGGAATGGAACCCGCGCTATTATGATCTGATTGACCAGTTTAACCAGGCGACCGGCATTCCCGTCCTGATCAATACCAGTTTTAATTTGCGCGGCGAACCGATTGTAAACACGCCGGCCAATGCTCTCAGCACGTTTGGCAACAGCGGCATTGATACGTTAGTGATGGGCGACTACATTGTGCGGAAATAAACGGGCTTGAGGTTTGACTTTATCGAAAAAAACCGCGGAGAACGCCGAGAATTACCAGAGAAAATTAGTGAAAATTCGTGTTAATTTGTTGCTTTTTTCGGAAGACTCAGGTTTACCAACTCACAAAAAGGCCGGTTTCTTTGGTGATGTGGATGGTTCCGTCGCGGTTGATTTGTTCTTGCAGTTTGCGGCGTAATTGCGCTTCTTTTTCCTGGGTCAGCGCGGTTTTGTTTTGCATCAGGAAAGTGGAGCGAAGATAGGCGATGAGGGGATCGGCTTCGGTCACTTCCAGGCCATCTTCGTAAAGAAGGCGTGTAACGTGGGGGAAGACGGCCGTCAACTGTTCCATCCCATTCTCCAACTGAAAACTCCCAATACCTCGTTCTGCCCGCAACTCGGTCAGGGGCACGGCCGTATCCGGGAATAATCCCTCGCCTATTTGCCACAATTCTTGCATGTGGCGACGGCCGTTGGTGGCGGCATAGAAACGGCCGTTCTCAGCCAACACCCGCCGCACTTCCGCCAACGCCTGAGCGCGATCCGGCACGTGGTACAGCATGTGATTGGCAATCACCACGTCAAAACTATCGTTGGCAAAGGGCAGGTCTTGAATATCGGCCGGGCGGAACTGAAAATCATGGTCGGAGACAGCTAACACGGCCTGTGCTTCAGCTACCATCCCGTCCGATAAATCGGTGAGGGTGATGTGGCAGCCGGGCGGCAGGGCGTCCAGGTTGTTGCGCCAGAGCCAGCCGGGGCCGCAGCCACATTCCAGAATGCGGCTGCTGGGTTGCAAATTCAGTTGTTGAAAAACCCATTTGTGCCAGGGGGTTACGGCCGTGCTGAAACGGCGGTGCAGCTCCGCCCGCGCATCCAGATTGCGCGAGTCCCGATATTGTTCGCTTTTCAGAAATTGCGGGTCTTGAAAAGGGGTTGAGGCAGCCATAAAAATCTCCTGTCGGAAAAATCCGTGAATCTCCGTTTGATCCGTCAAATCCGTGTAGCTATAAAAAAACGCCAGACTAAAATAGTCCGGCGTCAATTAGAAGTGGAGATGGCGGGAATCGAACCCGCGTCCGAAAAATTCGACCTCTGAACATCTACAAGCTTAGTTGGTCTATTTAAGGTTTAACTGTCAGACGCCCCGACCAACCGGGTCAACTAACAGCGAGCTGCTGACTCCCGAAAGAGTCTCTTAACCGCCTCTAGCAGCATCGAGGCAGAGCATGTTAGCGAACGTGTCGCCTGTCTTCAACCAGCCAACAAGAAGTTGAAGCAGACGGGTTCCCTCTCAGGGGAACCGGCTACAGGTCTCCCTGCGTGGCTTATGCAGCCAGCGGAAGAGCGCTGTAGGAGCGTGCGTTTGTGTTTGCACTTATTGGTTGCTTCCAGTTTTACGAGATGAGAAGCATACTCGGCTTGCAGTCCAGGATCAGCCTTCCCCGTCGAAACCGATCATCCCCAAGTTGTTAAAGTGATTGGGTAATTGGTTATGGGGCAATTACTCAACAGTTACAGTATAGCATGAGGAGGAACGGCCGTCTATCAAAAATTCATTAGAGGATGTGGTAAACTTGGGCACATGGCAAAGGAAGTTGATGTGGAGGCGGTGGTAACGGCCGTCAAACAATCCAGAAAATATGGCGACACCAGTGAAGAAACCATCCGGGAACTGGCCGAGGCGGCCGCGCGGCAGCATAAAAAGCCTAAAGCGGCTATCAAGGCCGTGCGCACCCAACTGCACAGCATCATGGCCCCCTATCTGGGCGACCCGGATTATGCTCTGGAAGCCCGCCGTCTGGATGAAGCGTTTGCCGCCGGGGACGCCACGCGAATCGAAGTCGTCTGCCGCGATGCCTTATATGCCCATCTGTCCACACGGGAACGGCTGCCCATCCTGGCGGAATTTTATGAGCGGATTTTCGGCGTAACGGGGTTACCGCATTCGCTTATGGACGTTGCCTGTGGCCTGAATCCGCTGGCGCTGCGTTGGCTGGGGCTGGATTTGCCCCTGGATTTTTACGCCTACGACATTCACGAACCGCGCATTGGGTTTATCAACCATTACTTTCAACTGGAGGGGCTGCCGCCGTTGGCAAAAGTACAGGATGTGGCGCTGGAACCGCCGCAAGAGCAGGTGGATGTGGCTCTCTTCCTCAAGGAGATGCCCCGATTTGAGCGCAATTATCATGGCCGGGGACGGCCGTTGCTGGCAGCGATCCGGGCTGATTTTTTGGTGGTTTCTTACCCCTCCGTCAGTACTCACGGCGGCCGTAATCTGACCAATCGTTACCGTGAGTTTATGTATCAGCTTATCGAGGGGCATGATTGGCCGGTGACGGAGTTGTTGTTTGAGGGGGAATTAGTTTTTGTGTTGGATAAGCGAGAAGCGGAACCACGGATTTTCACGGAATGATGGATGGCTTTACTGAAAAAGGTCGATTTCACCGCAGAGACGCAGAGGACGCAGAGATTTTTCTCTGGGAGCCTCTAAATTCTTTGCGCCCTTTGCGCCTCTGCGGTTAGTTTTTTCAGTAGACTCATGGATTTTCACAGATTTTCCGTGTTTATCCGCAATATCCGTTTTATCCGTGGTTTAGATTGGAGACTGGAGATTGAGCAGGCATCGTTTTTTTGTGTCACCGGAACAGATTGGCGAGGAACAGGTTGTGTTGCGCGGGGATCAGGCGCGGCAGATTTGCCATGTTTTGCGTATGGGGGCGGGGGATGAGATTGTGGTACTGGATAATTTGGGCTGGGAGTATGGGGTGCGGGTAACGGCCGTATCCCCCCAACAAATCAGCGGCGACATTCTGGAAAAGCGTGCGGTTTCCAGCGAACCGGCCTGTCACATCACCCTATACCAAAGCCTGATGAAGCGAGACAAGTTTGAGTGGGTGCTGCAAAAGGGCACGGAAGTGGGCGTTTCCCGCTTTGTGCCATTGGTCACACAGCGCAGTTTGGTGCAGGATATTGACATAAAGCCAGGCAAGATGGCCCGCTGGCAAAAAATCATCAAGGAAGCGGCGGAACAGGCGCGGCGCGGCCGTATTCCTGAATTGTCGCTGCCTGTGTATTGGGCGGATGCTTTAGCGCAGATGGATGCGGCGGTGGCTTTGATTCCCTGGGAGGAAGTGACGGAACCGGGATTGCGGCAGGTGTTGGCTGGAGTACGGCCGTCCCGCATCGCCTTATTCATTGGCCCGGAAGGTGGTTTTGCGCGGGAGGAGGTGGATACGGCCGTGGCCCACAACGTCCAACCTATCACCCTCGGCCCCCTCATCCTCCGCGCCGAAACGGCCGCCATCGTCACCGCTGCCCTCATTTTGCATGAAGTGAATTAGGAATAGACACACGGATGGCACAGATTTAACGGATATACACGGATAGAGAAAGCGGCTTATGATTACAATTAATCTGGATGAACTTGAAAAAGATTGGCGCGCATACCTAAGACGTGTGGAAGCGGGTGAAACTGTTATTGTGATGCGCGATAATAAACCGATAGCTCAAATCAAACCCGTGCAAGCTGAAGAATTAGATATACGTCCCTATGGTCTGTATAAGGGACTGTTTACCGTTCCAGATGATTTTGACGATCCTTTGCCGGAAGAAATCAATCGATTATTTGCAGACGTATAGAATCTCGAAAAACCAGGAAATTTATGCTTTATTTAGTAGCAACACCTATCGGAAACTTATCGGACATAACTTTGCGGGCATTGGAGACACTGCGGCAGGTGGATCTGATTGCCAGTGAAGATACGCGCAAGACGGGACGGCTGCTGAAGCATTTTGAGATCAGCAAGCCACAAATCTCCTTCCACGAACACAATGAAGAGAGGGCGGGGCAAAAGATAGTGCGCCTGCTGGAAGAGGGGCAGTCGGTGGCGGTGGTGTCGGATGCGGGTACGCCGGGGATTTCGGACCCCGGTTACTCGATTGTGCGCAAGGTGGTTGAGGCGGGTTTGCCGGTGACGATGATTCCGGGGGCTACGGCCGTCACCATGGCTGTCGTCCTGTCCGGCTTACCGGCGCACTCCTTCACCTTTCGCGGTTTCCCGCCACGCAAAAGCGGCAAACGGCAGCGTTTCCTGGCGGTTGATGCGGCATCGCCGCACACGCTGGTCTTTTACGAAAGTCCTTACCGGCTGCGCGCCTTTTTGCAGGATGCGCTGGCGGTGTATGGGGATCGGGATACGGCCGTGTGCAACGAGCTGACCAAACTGTACGAAACCATCCATCGCGGCAAACTCTCCGACCTGATCGCCCATTATGCTGAAGAAGAACCCCGCGGCGAATACGTCGTCGTCATTGCGGGACATCCTGCCAAATAATTGCCGAGCGCCAATCACTTGTGATATTTTTCTCCGGCTACAATCGTCGCCGCCCGGTATAGTTGCTCCAGCAGGATGACCCGCGCCAGTTCGTGGGTGAAGGTGAGCGGGGAGAGGGAGATTTGGACGGGGCATTGGTCGAGGACATCGGGAGAGAAGCCCAGCGGGCCACCGATGAGGAAGGCGATACGGCCGTACTCCTCCACCTCCTTCTGCACAAAGCGGGCAAACGCCCTACTGTCCAGCAATTTCCCGGTGGGCGTCAGAGCAATGCGCCGGCGGGCATTGGTTGACGCTTTGAGCAATGCTTCCCCTTCTCGTGCCATCGCCGCCGCATCGGGTTGACCACGACCCACAGCATCCTTCACTTCTACCAGATTGATTGTGGTATAGCGAGAGAGTCGCTTTAGATACTCATCCTGCGCTGCCCGCCAATGTTTGGCCTTGATTTTGCCTACGGCCGTTACCGTGATCTGTCCCGAAAGTTTTGCCATGCCTTAATAATATAGGTCAGGCAGTCGAGTAGTCGAGTAGCCGGGTAGTCACTTCCCTGTCTTTCGTCATGGTCTTTGTTGAGGAATGGTCATTTGCGGGCGGGTGGTTATCTTATAAAATTTATACAAACCGGGGTTACTATATTCCGCAAATTGTGGAGAAATTCTGATTTGGGGAAGGGGAAACGGTTATGGAGAAACGGCCGTATACAAACCAGACCACAAGCGGTAGTAAACTCGACAGTTCAATTCGATTTCAGGATCAATCAGCCAATGTAACACCAGACCGTCCGGCAGACGAGATAATATTCGCTTCCCGGTGGGCACGACTGCGCCGGCTGTCCTGGTACAAGGTGCCTCTGTTTTTCGTCAGCATATTCCTCTTCATCCTGGCCATTACCCTGATGAAAGAGGGGGCTAAGGGGCTGATCCCCTTAATGCAAGACGGTTTCCAGAACCGTACACCAGCCAACAGCCTGGGCTTCGGTTGGTTATTCGCCTATCTCATCATGAGTGGTTCGCCGGTAGCCGCTTCTGCCCTGACATTTCTGGAGGCGGGTGTGCTGGATGCCCTGAGCGCCTTCACCATGATCACCGGCAGCCGTCTGGGGGCCAGCTTTATAGTCCTGTTTATCGGCTTCATTTACGTCCTGCGCGGCCGTAACCGGGCTGTCAGTTTGGATATGGGCTTGCTTTCTCTGATAGTGACCGCCTCCACGCACATTCCAGCCCTCTTTCTGGGGGCATTTTTGCTGGAATGGGGTATTTTGGATGGCTTCCAGCTTTCTTCCGGCGTACTGCTTACCGGCCTGATGGACGCCATTTTCGATCCGATTGCCGCCTTTTTTCTCTCCTTTTTGCCGCAACTGGCTTTGTTTGTGGTGGGATTGGTCATTATTATGATTAGCTTCAGTCTGTTTGACCGCTGTTTGCCCCAAATGAGTTTGAAAGAAAGTCATCTGGGGCGCATGTCGCGGCTGGTGTACCGTCCTTCCATTATGTTTTTACTGGGGGCCGGCCTGACCCTGATTTCCATGTCGGTTAGTGTTTCTCTGAGCCTGCTGGTTCCCTTAAGTGCGCGCGGTTTTGTGCGCCGTGAAAATGTGATACCGTATATTATGGGGGCCGGAGTGACAACTTTTATAGATACGTTGTTTGCCGCGGTCCTGCTGACCGATCCGCAGGCGTTTACCGTTGTTTTGGTGGAGATGGTGGCGGTGACGTTGGTATCACTCCTGCTGCTGGCGACTATTTTTCGCTGGTATGAACATTGGGTGTTACGCAGCGTCGCCTGGACAACGGCGAATAATCGCAATCTGGCGATTTTTATGCTAACGATTTTTATTGTACCGATTGTGTTGTTGTTTTTTTGAGGTGCTGCTATGCGTATTTTGATTGCCACAGGTGGTTCGGAACATTCGAAGATAGCGGTGCAGATGGGTGCGGCGTTGGCCGAAACTGTGCCGTTGGAGGTGACGGTTCTTACGGTTATCAAGCGGGCCGGGCAGCAGGCGGAGGCGGAGCGCATTGTGGCGGAAGCGGAGCGGTTATTGGGCACGGCCGTACCCAACGTCCATACCAAAATCAGCCAGGGACATCCGGCCGAGATTATTTTGCGTGAACTGCGTGACGGCCGTTACGACCTGGTCATCCTGGGTGAACGGGAACATCATACCTTCATCGCCCACATCTTCAATGCTACCACTGGTGACCGGGTCCTGCACCAGGCGTACTGCCCCGTCCTCATCGCCAAAAAGGCTGCCCGCCCCGTCCACAGCCTGCTCCTGTGCGACAGCGGTTTGCCTGGCCCCTCCTTGCTGGATCGTTTGCAGCAGCAACTGCCGGAATTATTGCAGTCGGACCCCGACGTAACCATCCTGCACGTCATGTCCCAAATCAGCGCCGGCCCTGGTGTGAAGGGCGAACAACTACGGGCCAACGCCGACGTCCTCATCCAGGAACACAGCCCGGAAGGAGATTTGCTGGCCCGCGATTTGCAGCAATTGTCTCAAGAGGGTGTTTCTGCCCAGCCCAAAATTCGGCACGGACTGGTTGTGGACGAAATTCTGGATGAGTCAGTTTGCGGCAACTATGATCTGATTGTCATTGGCGCTCATCAGGGCAAAGGTTGGCAGCGCTTTCTCCTGGAAGATTTGATGGAGCGGATTGTGCTGGGGTCAGACCGGCCAGTTTTAATCATCCAATAGACGACACGTGTGTGTTATAATTCCAGCCAAATACACTGAGGAGCAGAACATTGTGCGTGATTTTGCAAAAATAGATGGTCACCGTGTAGTAAAAATCATCTATGGTACCATCATGATTCTGGTCGTGATCATTGCTATAGAAGAACATCCGCCGTCTCCGGCCGGTACATTGGGGCTTGTCTTGATGACCAATGTGGGCGTGGCATTGGCAGAATGGTATTCCGACTTTATTGGCAGCAGCATTAAAGAAAAACGTTCTCTGAGTCTGGGTGACCAGCAGCGCATTATCCATAACGTAAGCGGCGTTTTGATGGGCGCGTTGTTGCCGGCGCCGTTTTTCATTTTGTCCTGGATAGGTGTTATCGAACTGGAAACGGCTTTCAAATGGGCGCGTTGGGTGTTGATTGGGGTGCTGCTTTTCTATGGCTATGTGGCGGCCCGGTTAAGCGGCCGTTCCCATGCCTTTAGTATCTTTTTTGCGGTCGTTGCTTCCAGCATTGGCATTATTGTCGTTCTATTCAAAGACGCATTCGGCCATTAGCCATTTGTAGCCCGATTTTGCAAATCGGGTGGGCGATTTACAAAACCGCCCAACATTTTTCAGGAGAATTCTCGGTATGGATGAAGGTATCCCTGTAGAAGTGATGCTGGCGGAAATTTATACTCTTTCCAGAGCGCAGTTTGGCAGTGCTGTCAGATCGCAATGGTTTTATGATAGAGAGGCCTGTCCCGGCTGCGGCCGTAGAGTTGACTTTATCAAAAGCCCTAAAGGTGATCAGTTGTCTTTGAACACCTTCATTTACCGGAAGCGGGGCGTGTTGATTGGCTACTTGCTTTGCAGCCGTTGTGCCAAAAAGATACACCGGGATGCCAAACGAAACCCTGGCCGGGAAACAGCCCGTCATGCGGCTATTGAAGCCAATTTGATTAAAGGCTACCACGATCACATGAATTCGCTGGATGCGTGACGAAGCCAATCACGCTTTCACATATCACGTACCATCTTCCGGCAAAATCCCCTGTACCTGCAACGTATCAATAATTTGGGCTACAATTTCATCCACGCTTTGAATGTCCGTTTCCACGACCAGTTCCGCATTTTCCGGTTCTTCGTAGGGGGAGGAGATGCCGGTGAAGTTGTCAATTTCCCCAGCCAGCGCTTTGGCGTACAGCCCTTTGGTGTCGCGCCGTTTGACCACATCCAGGTCGCACTTGACGAATATTTCCAGGAAACGGCCGTCCGGAACCAATGATCGGGCAAAACGACGATCCGCCGCAAAAGGGGAGATAAAGCAGGCCAGCGTCACATTGCCATGCGCGTAGGAGAGCCGGGTCAATTCCGCCGCCCGCCGGATATTTTCCTGCCGGTCGGCGTCGCTAAAGCCCAAATCTCCGTTCAAGCCGTGCCGCAAATTATCGCCATCCAGATACATCGTGTGTACCCCTCTGGCAAAGAGCGTCTGCTCCAGCTTCTTGGCAATGGTAGATTTGCCTGACCCGGACAGGCCGGTAAACCACAAAACGGCCGCTTTGTGCCCATTCCGTTCTTCCCGTTCCGCTAACGAGATACCCTCCTGTTCCCAGACCACATCCCGTGATTTGGGCCGGGCGGAAGCTGCCTCCACTTCGCCGGCCAGCAAATCATCCACATTACGCGATTTACCCCGGATCATGCCGGCGGCTACCGTGTTGTTTGTCGCCGGATCGATCAGGATAAAACCGCCTGTGGCCCGATTAATCTGGTAGCGGTCATAGAAAAGCGGCTGAGTGGTGGTCAATTGGATACGGCCGATTTCATTTAGAGTCAGCGTTTCGGCCGTTTCCCGGTGCATCGTATCCACGTCAATCTTGTAATTCAGTTCCGAGACGATGCCGTTGACCAGGCGGGTGGTGTGCTGCACCAGATACGTGCCGCGGGGTCGCAGCGGTTCTTCACTCATCCAGCAGATAGTGGCGTCTACCCGGTTGCTCTTTTGCGGCAGGTTGTGGGTGCGCACAATCATATCCCCCCGGCTGATGTCAATCTCATCTTCCAGCGTCAGCACGATGGAATCGCCCACATTGGCGGCCGCCAGTTCCCCTTCGGCCGTGACAATGGATTTGACTTTGCTGGAGAGGCCGGAAGGCAGGATGACCACTTCTTCGCCCTGGGCAATGCGCCCGGAGGCTACCTGCCCCGCATAGCCCCGGAAATTTTGGTGTGGCCGGATCACATATTGCACCGGAAAGCGGAAATCCACGTTGTTCAGACTGGCGCCCACGTTAACGTTTTCCAGATGGTGCAGCAGAGTGGAGCCGTCGTACCAGGGCATCCGCTCGCTTTTGTCCACCACATTATCCCCGCGCAGGGCGGAGAGGGGGATGTAGGTGACGTCCTGCACATTCAGTTTGCGGGCGAATTCGGCATAATCCTGCACGATTTCGTCGTAGACGGCCTGATCGTAATCTACCAAATCCATCTTGTTGACAGCCACCACCAGATGAGGGATGCGCAGTAGCGTGGCCAGAAAGCCATGCCGTTTGGATTGGGTCAGCACCCCTTTGCGAGCGTCAATGAGGATGATAGCCAGTTCGGCCGTGGAGGCGCCGGTAACCATATTGCGCGTGTACTGGGTGTGACCAGGCGTGTCGGCGATGATGAATTTGCGTTTGGGTGTGGCAAAGTAGCGGTAGGCCACGTCAATGGTAATCTTTTGCTCCCGCTCGGCGCGCAGGCCGTCGGTGAGCAGAGCCAGGTCTACTTCGTCGTCGCCCCGGCTGGCGCTGGCCTGTTCTACTGCTTCCATCTGGTCGGCAAAAATCGCTTTGGAATCGTACAACATACGGCCGATAAGGGTGCTTTTGCCATCGTCTACGCTGCCGGCCGTGGTGAAACGGAGAAGTTCGATTTGTTGGTTCATGTTTTAGTCCTGTAGTCGTTAGTCTTATAGTCGTTAGTCTTGTGGTCGAGTAGTCGAGTAGTCTTGTAGTCGTTAGTCTTGTGGTCGCTAGTCTTGTAGTCGTTAGTCCTGTAGTCGTTAGTCTTGTGGTCGTTAGTCTTGTCGTCGAGTAGTCGAGTAGTCTTGTAGTCGTTAGTCTTGTGGTCGAGCGCCTACCCGACTACCTGACTACCCGACCACCTGACTACCCGACTACCCGACCACCTGACTACCCGACCACCTGACTACCTGACTACCCGACTACCCGACTAAAAATACCCTGCCTGTTTGCGGTCTTCCATGGCCGCTTCGGATCGTTTGTCGTCGGTGCGGGCGCCCCGTTCGGTGACGCGGGCGGAGGCGACTTCGGCCACGATTTCTGCGAGGGTTACGGCCGTAGACTCCACAGCCCCCGTACACGTCATATCGCCAATGGTGCGGAAGCGGACGATTTTGCGCTCGACTTTTTCGTGGGGTAACGGCCGTACCACATCCGATACCCCCAGCAGAACGCCATCCCGGTCAATCACTTCCCGCTCGTGAGAAAAGTAAAGCGGGGGCAGTTCGATTTCTTCCATCTGGATATACTGCCATACGTCCAGCTCTGTCCAGTTGCTGATGGGGAAGATGCGGAAGTTTTCGTTGGGTTTTTTACGGCCGTTATACAAATTCCACAGTTCCGGTCGCTGATTCTTCGGGTCCCACTGGCCGAACTCATCCCGGTGAGAAAAGACCCGCTCTTTGGCCCGCGCCTTCTCCTCATCCCGGCGTGCCCCGCCAATGGCCGCGTCCACCTTGAACTCCGCCAGCGCGTCCAGCAGCGTGACCGTTTGCAGTCCGTTGCGGCTGGCGTATGGTCCCGTCTCCTCGACAACGCGCCCCTGGTCAATGCTGTCCTGCACGTAGCGCACTTCCAGCCGCGCCCCCAGCTTGTCCATGAGCGCATCCCGGAAGGCGATGGTTTCCGGAAAGTTGTGCCCGGTATCCACGTGCAAAAAGGTGAAGGGAATATTGCCCGGATAGAACGCTTTGCGGGCCAGGTGGGCCAGGATGATGGAGTCCTTGCCGCCGGAGAAGAGGAGAAACGGCCGTTCAAACTGCGCCGCCACTTCCCGCATGATGTAAATGGCTTCCGATTCTAAAATTTTGAGATGATTATAAAGCATATGTTAATCCTTGTGTTAAAAAAATTGTTCTACGTACCAGCCGACAGCCAAGTAAACACCGGCATCCTTGCGAATGATATTATGAAAGACAGGCGTTTGGGGGAGTAGTGCCAGGCACGGGGCATCAAACTGCTAAATAGCCAGAACCGTTTGCCCCGTGCCTGGCGCTGCCTGGAGCAATTACGAGCGATTCATTATTTTTGGCTGTTTTGTGTGATGGAGTCCAGCGTTGTCTGGGCAGCGGCCGTTGTCTTCTTGATGGCCTGAAGGCGGTTCAACTGCTCGTGCCAGAAGCTGGAACCGGCGCTGGCCCCCAATCCGGTGAGCAAAACGCCGGCAGTCAGTGCGGGCGCATTGACGTTAATTGCCTTGTTAATCCATAGCAAAAGCGCTGACTTTTCGCCAATGAGGGTGATGTCCAGAAAACTGGTTGCGCCGGGGAACAAGCCGCGCAGCAGATCGGCCGAATCTACCTTGAGCAGATAAGCCAGAAAAATACCGATAATGACCGACATCAAACGCAGTTGGCTGATGCGGATGCTGTTTTCCTGCTTGTCCCGCTCGTCAATGCGCATGAGCTGGGTGGCAGCGTTGGCTGGGCTGTCTATGGTAATGTTCCGCTTGATGTGGCCCGGTTGGTTCTTGAGCGAGGGGAAAATGCGGCTGAGTTGGTAGCGTATCCAGATTTTGAACTTGCGCCACCACATATTGATGCGCGTGTACGATTCATCCCGTTCATGTTCTACTTCCCGCAGGAGGTTGTTGAGGGATTGCAGGAAGGTTTCGCCGGTTTTGAATAGTTTCAGGTTGTTTAGATATTCTTCAAATTGGGCCGTAAGTTTGGCCTGGAAATCGGGACTCAGGCCGGAATTTTCGATTTGCGGTTTAATTTTGAACTGGTAAATAGCGTTGGCCGTTTCGTAAGAGGTCTGGCGCAGTTCGTTGAATTGGGCGTCGGTCCAGCTTGTGGCCGCGTCGGCCATGTTACCGCTGAGGACGGTGATGCCGGCCTGGTAAACCTGGTCGGGCGTCAGGCTGCCGGCCTGTTCCGCGGCGGCGTCTACGATGTTGTCCAGATTGGCCTGGATGGTGTTGTGGATGGTTTGGCCCAGCGCGGAGGATTGATCGATCTGGTTGACGGCCGTTTCCAGATACTCCTTCAACAAACCCTTGCCTTGCTCCACCCATTCTCCCTGGGCTTCTTCGCCAAAAGCGGCCGTAAATGCTTCCGTAAACTCTTCGTTTTGCAGATGGACAATAATCTCTTCTGCCTGGAATGCGGGGGCCAATAAATTTTGCAAGAGTTGGGTTTGTTCCTCCAGCCGGGCCTGCGCTTGGGCTGAGACGCCCAGTTCATCCAGACTGCCGGGCAGCAGTTCCTGGTACTGCTTAAGCGTTTTGCGCACCGTGGGTTTACTTTTCAGGCCAAAAGATACCTTGATAATGTCTACCACAATTTCCACAGCGATGGCCATGGTGAACATGGTGACAATGTAGATGCCTAAAATAGCAAAAATGCTGGCTAACCCGTCAAACAACCCGCTGCCCCCTTCATTTTGCAGGGCGATAACGGCCGTATCTCCCCCGCCAACCGGCCCCGAACCAGCCGCTGCCGCTACCGGCGCCAACATCGCCCCCAACAACAGCAAAATCAATATCGCCGAAAAAGAATAAGCCAGTTTACGCCGAAACATAAAACCTCCTGACGTGATGCGTATTGCGTGATACGTATTGCGTAGTTACTCAACTACCCGACTAACGACTACCCGACCAACGACTACCCGACTAACGACTACAAGACTACCCGACTACCAAACACCCGCCGCCACAAATTCGTCTGCAACACATTATCCGGGTCGCAGCGCTGCTTGAGGGCGCGGAATTGGGCGATGGTTTCTTCTCCCAGATAGGCCTGGGCCACTTCCGGGCGCAGGGTGGCATCTTTGGCGAAATAGAAACGGCCGTTATTCGCCAGCACAATTTCATCAATCTCCCGCGTCAACTGCACCACCTGTTCCCGATTCTTGTCTGTAATCTTGAAATCCATCGCCAGCGACCAGCCATCCAGACTGTAACTCATCAAAAATGGGTCTGGCTTGTGCCGTTTCAGAACGGTCAGATAGTTGGGCAGGCCGCGTTCCTGGCATAGCTCCAGAATTTGGCTAAAAGCTGCCTCCGCCTTGTCGTGAGGGATGAAAGGCTGGTACTGAATGAGGCCGCCTTTGCCAAACGGTTTGCGCCAATCCAGCGAATCCAGCAGAAAGTGAAAATGAGCGTGCGGCTCCCGGTACTTTTTGCCGTTATTCTTTTTACCGGCCCAATATTTAGCCGTGTTCACCAGGCGCATCCCCCAATTATTCCAGAACGGTTTTTGGAAGCGCCACAAAGAGAGGCGGGGGAAAAAGCCCATGATTTCCGGGGGGATAAGTTGGTTTTCCACGCGCAAAGTTTGGGCCGGATAGGGGTCTATGCCCGGTTCCAGGTAATCGGCCCGGTGGATTTCGCTGCGCCCCAACGCTTTGCCTTTGCTGAAGGCGTCCAGCCAACCTACCAGATAATCGGCATCATCCAGATGGTCTTCAATCCAGGCCATTGTCTCGGATAAGTTAGGTTTGACCAGTACTTCCACGTCAATCAGGCCGGAATAGATGCGTTTTAGCCGCATGGTCAAGCTGGTAAAGACGCCCAACATGCCAAACCCGCCAATTGCTGCGTAGAAAATGTCGTCATTTTCCGCCGGACTGCACGTGATGATCTCGCCGGAAGGCAGCATCAGGTCAAATTCAGTGATGTGCTGGCCAAAGGTGCCGATTTTCCAGGCGTTCTTGCCGTGGACGTTCATGGCGGCCCCGCCGGCAATGGTGATTTTCTGCGTACCGGTGGCTACGGGAACCCACCAGCCGTCCTCAATGGTGTGTTCCCAGACGCGCTGCAAGGTAACGCCGGGTTCGACGGTGATCAAGCCCTCGTCCGGCTGCCATTCCAGGATGCGATCCATACGGCAAATGTCAATCAGGATGTCTTCGTCGTTCATGGCGGCGTCGCCGTAGCTGTTGCCCCCGCCGCGCAGGCCAATGGTACGGCCGTAAGCCCTGGCCTGGCTAAAAATATCCCGCAATTGTTCAATCGTGCTGGGGCGGTACACATAACTCATCCCCGTAGCCGCGCCGCCCCAGCCGGAAACTGGTTCTAAATGATCAATGGGTAGGGCGAGACGGCCGTTTTGCGTGTCAATCGTTTCGTGTGGTAATTCTAAATTATCTTGAATCATCATTCATTCCATTTAGCCGAAAGACAAAATTCGTATAATTCCTTCTTGCTGTTACGTTTTCGGACAACCCGGCAGGCAATATCGCTATATCCCAATTGGGATAGCGAGTCGCCCAATAGCTGTTCTGTATTTACCCGAATACCATAAAAGGTAGAGTTACCCACAATATAGTGCAGGTTTGCACCCGACGCCAGACTGGAGCGCAAACTGGCAAAATGTTGGTGCATATCGTGAAAGTATTTGTGAACGTAACGGCTCATCAAAAAAGCATTTTTATTGTCGGATTGAGCAATGGCAGCACAGGTTTGGTACACGGTGTCAGGTAGCGTGTCCAGTTCCGGCTGCCACGTTTTCAGGCGGCTGGTGGCGATACCCCACGTGCCGCCAATAGCCGTCCAATCCAGTTCGCCTGCTTCCCGCGCTTCCCGGAGGAATTTTGTCCAGTACATATACGGCCGTAACTCCCGAATATAACTGACCCGGTTGGGGTAAGGCGGTGATGTAATCACATCCGTATATTTTCTAAAAGACAGATGTGGTAACGGATAGCGCGAATCTGCATATTCAATTGTAGCCTCACCATAAATTGTTTCTCCGGCTTCCGTTAGAATATGATGGGCCACTTCCGAAAAAAACAAATCAATTGTTTGCGTGGCAAAAGATGTCGTCTCATCGTGAAATGACAGGGAAACATGATTAAAAGCAGCCGCGGACGTTTCAATAACTAACCGGCAAAAAGCAATCCAGAGCAAATCAGTGGCAGGGTACTTACCCGGTTCGCCCCCTGTATCTACTATGGCTTGCCGTATGGCGGTCAGGATATTGAGTGTAGCGGGCGCCCACCAGCGGTGAATGTTGTGAATGGCTGGCTGCCAACTGGATTGAGGCAAGTATTGCTTATATGCTTGAATAATTTGGGGGATTTGCCGGGCAACGGTGCTGATTTCATCTTCTGTGTAATGGCGGCATTTGGCATTGCCCAGCCAGATTAAAAATGGGTTGATGTCATACAGGCGGGCTGTGAAATCATTTTGCGCGGCAGCCAAACCTGTTGTGGCTGTACCGGAAAACGGATCAAGAATAACGCGCGGGTGTAATCGGTTTGGTTCTAAATGGTTGACGATTTCCTGAACCAGTTTGACTGAATAGGCCGGTGTTAAACGCAGCCAGCCGTGCCGCGACTGCGTTTGATTGTACTTGAATGTGTAATCGGTTCGTTGGGTAACGATACTCATGTGGCACTCAATAAGGTTTGAATGACATCATTCACGGTTTGACGAATCACCACGCTGTTTCTCCTGAAAAACGCTGCCAGATCGTAACCCAAAACCTGGTTTGTGAAAGCGTACAAAGAAATGGTAGGATTGTCGGATGGTATTCCTGTCAGGATACTGCTTCTGTTGTTGCGATATCGTAATATCACATCACTGTCAATTTGGCCGGAGAAAATGGCAAATACGGGCAAGTATCCTTTCGACCAGGCTACCGCAGCATTGTCGATATCGGCGTTTTGTCGTTTACTATCTTTGCTTTTGTATCCTTGCCGCACTTCAAATACAATGCCGCGAGACGGCCGTTCCGCATCCAACATCAAACAAACCTGTTTTGTCCATTCCTGTGTGTGTCTGGCAATCGTATCTTGCTGGATTTGGGAGAATTCTAACCGTGCATCCAGTTTTAACGTTTTCGTTTTACCAGAAGGTGTTTGCATCTTGTATGACCACAAAGCATCAGAAATATTTTCATACTGTGCCTGATCAATGATGATTTGGCGAAAAAGATTTTCACAGCCAATACCGATTTGCCTGTAAAGAGATGTCATGCCGCCTGCGGCCCTGTGCGCAGCATATACCAGATCATTATCCAGTCCTATCCACGAGTAAAAAGGGTCGGCCCCGTAAATCTGGTGAAATTCTGATAAAGAAATGCCCTGGGAGTGTCTACTGACACCAAACTTTGGGCGATAATTTTTGCTTTTTCGGATAGGCGTCAGAAATATTTCCAGGTATGCTTGATCAGACATCTGCATTATCCACCGACAAACTTTGTTTTATAGCCCAACTGCTGCAATTTAGCCGCTACTTTATCCCGATTATCCCCCTGAATTTCAATCACGTCATCTTTGATGGCCCCGCCGCTGCCACATGCCTGTTTTAACTGTTTGGCCAGCGCCTTCCTGTCCGCTGCTGTCAGTTGCAGATTCATAATGACGGTGACTGTCTTCCCGCCGCGCCCCTTCTTTTCGCGGCGGATGCGGGCGGTCTGTTCGCTGGGTGGCCGGCTTTTGGGCCGGGGACAGCGACATGGGAAACTGCCGCAGCGGGGGCAGCGTTTTTTGTAGGCCGGATCAGTAGAGTAGACAACGTTCCGCTTTTTACGAGACATAACATTCGTGGTGCGTGGTGCGTGACAATTTCTCACGCATCACGTATCACGCATCAGGTTAAAAATTCATCCGCCGGAACACAAAAGAGGGGATGTGGCGGATAATCAACATGACCCAGCGCCAGCGGGCCGGGACGTAAACTGTTTGCTTATGCTTTTGAATGGCCTGGTAAATGCTGGCGGCGGCCTGTTCCGGGGAGATGACCCAGAAGGTTTTGGGCGCGTTTTCCAGCAGCACGGTATCCACAAAGCCGGGTTTGATGGTGGTGACGGTGACGCCGTGCCGCGTCAGCCGGTTGCGTAACGCTTCCAGGTAGGTGTTGAGGCCGGCTTTGCTGGTGTTGTAGACGGGCGACCCGATACGTCCCCGATCTCCGGCCACAGAACTGATGGCGACAATCTGGCCTTTGCCTTCCCGCTGGAAGCGCACGGCCGTTTCATTCAACCAGGCAATCGCACCCAGCAAGTTTACCTCAATCATCGCCTTGTCTTTGGCAAAGTTATACTCATCCAGCATGACGGGGGGCTGAATCCCGGCAGCGTAGACGATTAAATCCAGGCCGCCCAACTCGCGGGTAACGTCCTGAAAAAGGCCGGGAATCTCCTCAAAATCAGCCACATCGTGAACGCGGTAGAAGATACGGCCGTTTTCCGGTTGGGCATTGATCTCATTACACAATTCCTTTAATAACGATTCGCGGCGGGCCAGGGCGGCTACCCGGTATCCCTGACCGGCCAACTTCTTTACCATAGCCGCGCCGATACCGGATGAGGCGCCAACAACAATGGCGCGTAACACGGGTTCTAATGGTTGTGATGCTCGTTCTGATTCAGTCATGGTCTGATAGTACCTTTTTGCCTGCTTGTTGGCAATGTTGTCGCTATGAATTTGGTATTATTTTCAATACCTTCGCCAAAAAATGGCGTAAATAGAGCGATTGTGTAAGATACGATTTTTTCACCGACTAAAGAGAAAATTCGTAAACACAACCGCTCATGATAGATATTCTAGCACTTTTACAACATTTG
>JAJRTP010000431.1 GCA_024278255.1 Chloroflexota bacterium
AGGCCGCTTACTCGAAGCCCATTCGCCAATTCCGCTAACTTATTTGCGAATGGGCACTAAGGCCAATCCGTATCCAATTCGCCAGCCACTTCTACCAGGGCGGTGGCCGCTTTAGGCGACTTCAAAATCTTCATCTTGGAGCCGGTCAGTTTGAATTTTCGGGTCATAATGGCCGAAATAGGGTCCGTTTTCCCTTCGAGAACGCCACGCCATATGCTTTCGGAGGCGCCCAGGCTGAATGCCGGTGATTTTGCGGACGGATCATCTACTTTGAAGGCTTCAAGGCATTTACCGTGCTGTAAATCCATATAAAGATACGTTTCTTCAGCAAAGCCATCCCCTTTTTCAATGATGAAGTAGAAATCACCTTCCCATTTAGCGGCGGCTTTGGCGTATTTTTCGCTTTCGTTCAAGGCGACCATTAAGGCTTTGACCCACTCATCCGTACCAAATTGAATTCCCATGTTACCCTCCGTAGGATGTTTTGCATGATGCGCAATTTGCCAACAATCTAGCTGCGCGCCTCACGTCAGAAAGAGATATATTTTATAAAGGAGTCTAAACATATCACAGGGTTTGTACTTTTGCCAGTCTGCGAAGTTCGGGGAATAATCATTGTTTCGGTCAAAAGATGTAGGACGATTTTGTAAATCATCCGGGCGATTTGCAAAATCGCCCTACGTGAACGAAACGATTACCATCCTAAAACTTCAGTAAGCGCCTTTGCCGCGCAAGACTACCCAGGGGGTTTTGATGATGATGTAGATGTCCATCCACAAGGAGTAGTTTTGTACGTAGTAGATGTCGTCTTCGGTGTTGAGGTGCATAGGTTTGTCGGAACGGCCGTTGACCTGCCACCAGCCGGTCATTCCCTGGGGCACGGCAAACCGTTTGCGCTGCCAGATTTCGTACTGATCCAGCAGCCAGGGCAGTTCCGGGCGCGGCCCCACCAGGCTCATATCCCCTTTGAGGACGTTGAACAGTTGAGGCATTTCGTCCAGGCTGGTGCGGCGCAAAAAATGGCCGACGCGAGTGACGCGGGGATCGTTAGGGTGTTTGAAGATGATTTTGCCGTCTTCGTTCAGTTCGCTTATTTCCTGCTGCATTTTTTCGGCGCCGGGCACCATGGTGCGGAATTTGACCATACGGAAGATACGGCCGTTTTCCCCCACCCGTTCCTGGCGAAAAAAGACCGGCCCCGGAGAATCCAGCTTCACCGCCAGAGCTACAACCGCCAGGATGGGTAACCAAAACAGGAGCATGACGCTGCCCAAGGCCAGATCAAACACCCGTTTGACCAGCCGCTGTACGTCGTTTAAGGCGGGATCGCGCAAATTGATCATAGGGACGCCGCCAAAATCTTCGGCCGTGGCCCGGTATAAGGCCAGACTGAAATAATCGGGGACGATGCGCACGTTGACTGGCAAATCGTGCAGGGCCAGGACCAAGTCGTTTATCTTGCCGTAAGCCCGCTGCGGCAGAGCAATGACCACATCATCTATTTGCTGGGCAGATATGACGTAACGGGCGTCTTCGATGCGGCCCAAAACTGGCATGTCGGGCGCTCCTTTTTGGGGATCATCATCCAGGCAGCCGATGAGATCCAATCCGGTCCAATTGTACTGGCGCATCATCTGGCCCACCCGGCGCCCGGTTTGTCCGGCGCCGGCAATCAAGACCCGGTGTTGGGCCGGCGTTCGCTGTTTTTGCCGGAAGTAGAGGCGGGCCAGGACACGCCAACTCAGTAATAGGAGCAAATCCAGCATAACGAAGGTGGCTAGTAAATAACGGGAAAACTCGCGGAAGCCCAAGTAGAGAATCCCGGCAAAAATCAGGGAGGCCACGGCCGTGGCCAGAATGACGCTTTGAAATTCGTCGGTTATTTTGTAATTGCGCCGGGGATCGTACACAGAGGCGACGAGGAAGACGGTGACCCAGAGGAGAGGCACCATGAGGTAAATCAAGAAGGGGATGGTGTAATCAGCGACGCGGACGAGGAAGGGAAAGGTAGGCAGAAACGGCCGTAACCAGACCGCCAACTGCAGGGCCAGCAAGGTCAGACCGGCATCCAAGGCCATAGAAAATACAGCAAAATTTACGCTAAAACGACGCAGCATTTTTCACCCGCTCCCAAATCGGTTTCTGGCAAAACTATCCATTCAATTATGCGGGGAGGATTTTACAACGCTTTTCGTTTATAGGCACGGATTTTTTAACCGCAAAGGGCGCAACGAGCGCAAAGAAAAAAGAGAGAGCTTTGCGTCCTTTGCGTCCTCTGCGGTTATTATCAGGCGATGGGGCCGGATAGAGGCACGACACGGCCGTTGACCTCATCGGGCAGGGCATTGCGGGCGTCTACAATAAGCGGGGCCTGGGCGGCGATCATAGGCCAGTCCAGGCAGCTGTGGTTGGTGACGATGACTACACAATCGGCGGCGGCTACGGCCGTTTCCGTCAGAGGCGTGGATCGCAAATCAAACCCTTCGTGGGCCAAATCCGGCACGTAGGGATCGTGGTAGCTTACCTCTGCACCCTGGGCTTGCAGCAGGTGGATGATGTCAATAGCCGGGCTTTCCCGCACGTCGCTGACGTCCGGTTTGTAGGCCACGCCCAGGAGAAGGATGCGGCTGCCATTGACCGCTTTGCGTACCTGGTTCAATCCCTCGGCCGCTTTGTTGACCACGTATTCCGGCATGTAGCTGTTCACTTCCGCGGCCAATTCAATGAAACGGGCTTTGTAGTTCAGGGTACGCAGTTTCCAGCTTAGATAGTGGGGATCAACAGGGATGCAGTGACCGCCCAGGCCGGGACCGGGGTAAAAGGGCATGAAGCCATACGGTTTGGTGGCGGCAGCGGAGACCACTTCCCACACGTCCAGCCCCAGCTTGTCGCACATGAGGGCCACTTCGTTGACCAGGCCGATGTTGACGGCGCGGAAGGTGTTTTCCAGCAGTTTGACCATTTCGGCGGCGGCCGTGCTGGAAACGGGGATGGGCTTTTGTACGACGGTGCCGTACAGGGCCATGGCTATTTCCAGGCAGTCGGGGGTGACGCCGCCGATGACTTTGGGGGTGGTATAGATGTCATAGTCAGTGCGGCCGGGGTCTATGCGCTCCGGAGAGAAGGCCAGGAAGAACTCGCGCCCGACCTGATCGCCGTTTTGGATCAGTTGGGGCAGGATGACTTCGTCGGTGGCGCCGGGGTAGACGGTGCTTTCCAGGATGACCAGTTTGCCGGCGCCGCCATGTTTGGCAATGTTCGTCGCGGCATCCAAAATGTAGGAGATGTCCGGGTCTTTGGTTTTGTTAAGAGGTGTGGGGACGCAGATGGAGATGGCGTCAATATCGGCCAGGGCGGCGTAATCGGTGGTGGCCCGGAGACGGCCGTCAGCCACCAGAGGCGCCAGGTCAGCTTCGGGTACGTCTTCGATGTAGCTTTGACCGCTGTTTACGGCATCTACTTTGCGCGGGTCTACGTCTACGGCCGTAACTTGAAAGCCAACCTGGGCAAAGGCCACCGCCAGGGGCAGCCCGACATAACCAATGCCGACGATGCCGATACGCGCTTCACGGCGCTCAATCTTTTGCAACAATGCTGTTTTACGATTCATCAACAAGCTCCTGTTTTTTCTTTTTTAGAACCACAGATTACACAGATTTCACAGATTTTATCAAGGGGAAATGGGTGTGATTCGCGGTTTTTAAGGTGTGTTTGCCTTATCCTGCCGTGCCAACCTTATCTTTGGAATTACGTTTATTGTGTTTTGTCGAGGAGTTGATTTGGGGTTGAGGTCAGGCGGGCGGGTAACGGCTGATTGAGCGCTTAACGCTTAACTGTCAATCTCTTGCTGCAAAAGGTCAGGTGTTCGTATTTGACAACGGGTGCATTTCAAATGAGTTGGAAATGTAGCCGCGGTATCCTTACCGCGCAGGCGTAAACGCGGTAGGGATACGCGGCTACAACTGAAATGAAACACACCCTTTGACAACTCCCAGGATCAAAGTCGGGTAAGATTGTAATTGGGGAAGCATCAGCCAAACTTAATCCGCTTCATTTCAGCCAGTTTTTGGCTCTCGGCAATCTCTTTTTCCAACTGATGGATTCAACTTTGGGCCAGACTTTCCAGGCGCTGCGCAAAAGCGGTGTGTTCGTCTGTTTCTATACCTGCTTGCACCGCAGCCAGGACGGCCGGCAGATCGCCAGCCAGCAGCGCGGTCACGTCCAGATACAATCCAGGGAAAACCTGGCTGCGTACAATACCGTTTTTGTCCGGTTTTATCTGACGATACGCTTCCTCCCGCAACTGAAACCAATCCAGGGCCTCGTCATAGACCCGCCACACAAGGTATTCTTGCACGCCGTTGCGGCGATATACGTTTTTCTTCTCGTACAAATCGTAGGAAGCGCTGCTGGCGGCTATCTCTACAATTAGTTCCGGCGCGCCCTCCAGATAATGATCGCTGCTAACGCGGGAAGCGCCGCCGGCTGCTGTTTTTAGACGAAGGAAGGCGTCTGGCTGCGGTTCGTTGTCTATGTCTAAACGCAGCGTGGCGTTATCGCCAAAGTCTGTGCCCGGAGTTGCCGCCTGGTATGTGCCCAGCCAGAGCATGATCTGGGCATGTTTTCTGCTGTGTTCAATTCGTACCGGTGAGGGCATGTAAACAACTCCTTCAATTAGTTCTGCTTTTTTGACGCGGGGCATGGCTTTATAACGCCGTTCAAATTCGGCGCGGTTGAGTCTGGCGCCGTTTTCCAGAGGGAGAGGGTGGGGTACGGCCGTATTTGTCCGTTGTTTGGGGCGCGCTATCTGTTTTGTTTTATTGCTGACTGTTGTTACCATAATTCCACTTTCCTGGCAATTAACCGCTTCTGCCGCAAAAAATCGAGAATATCAGTCTATGCATTGCTCACTTTTGTGATACTGCCATTATACCATATCCGGTCAAAACGAAATCAGTCAGGAATGGGAAGGAGGTGAGAGGGTAACGGCCGTTTACATACCTGATAAAACAACCGTTCACAAGCGTCTGTGACGGCTTCCCAGGAGTAATGGATTTGCGCCCGCTCTCTGGCTAACGTTTAACCGCCAATCTTCTGCCATAAAAAGTCAAGAACACCAGTCAATGAGCGGACTTGAGAGCTTTCCACTTCATCTTTTTTGTGCGTGTGATGGGGACAGCATTAGTCAAACTTGATACGCTTTATCTCAGACAACAAATGTTCATTCTCTGTCAGAACATTTTGCCAGAAAAACCAATCATTATAATCCTCATGAGCTTGAAGTGTATCCAGCGCAGGCAGTACATCTTTTTCGGATTGCGCAAAGGAAACGCCGTAACGCTTCTCGAAATTCTGAATCTGTTTCCGGCTTTCAACAATCTCTTTTTCCAACTGGCGGATTCGAGCGCGGGCAGCCTCGTACAATCCGCTCCGGATCAGGCGGTTCCTTTCTTGAGGCGGCAAATCAGCCAATAAATCAGGAATTTCCAGTACCATTTGAGACATTTTTCTCTCCTGCTTTTTGCGTTCCTCACTTGTCGCTAACGTTCATTATACCATATCCGGCCAAAACGAAATCAGTCCGGGACGGGGGACAAGCGAGAGGGTAACGGCCGTTTACATACCTGATAAAACAACCGTTCATAAGCGTCTGTGATAGCTTCCCAGGAGTAATGGGTTTGCGCCCGCTGCTGGGCTAACTGTTTGTAGGTTTGCACTTTATCGGGGTGGGCCAGGAGATCGCGTAAAGTTTGGCGCAGGCTGGCGGCTCCGGTACGGCCGCGATCTAAAAACTAACCTGGATAATAGTTGCCGCCAATGGTAAACCCAATAGTCAATGCCTATACAATCCTCCTCCTGTAATTGAAATCAATCAAAGCGTCCTTGACAAGAACATCTCTTTTAGAGTAATGTTAAAGGTAGTTTCTGTAGTTTTTCGTTCCTTGTTAGATATCTATTTATTTTTAGCCAACCAGCCAACATCAACCTCCTTTGAACAAAGCTGATTGATTGCTTTTATTATCTACCGCAAGTGCTATTTTACCGGGCAATAAATGAACAACCTATTCTTAATCCATTTAGTGTGCTGGGAAAATGGTCCGAAGTGCCATAAATACTTTACACATGTTCTTATCTTACTTGTTATCTGGACGATAATAGGATGTAGATATCAACAACCTGTCTCGTCTACCATTTCTCCTCCAACAATTCTGCCACCCGAATCACAATTTCAATTCCCTTCACGGCCTCAGGTCAAAAACATGAAAATGGAACATATCATTTTCTATTCCGGTCACGATGGAAACTATGCGATGTATATCATGGATTCAACAGGAAACAATTTGACCCAATTAGCTGATTCCAGAATCTACGAGAGGTTTCCGGCATGGTCCCCCAAAAGCAATAAAGTAGCCTTTGTCTCCAACCATGAAACTAACGCATTCCTGGATTTATATATAGCCGACCTCGATACAGGCAATTTAATCCGTTTGACAAATAGTGAAGGAGACGTATTGGCGCCTGTTTGGTCACCAGATGGAACGCAAATTTTATTCGTATCGGACGAAAACGGTGATTTCGATATTTACCGAATAAATTCGGACGGATCAAATGTTGTGAACCTGACAAACTCTCCAGGCGCTGATGGAGCGCCAACATGGTCACCAGATGGAACTACAATTGCTTTTGTGTCCGAACGCGAAGGAAATGAAGATATATATTTGATGCGATCAGATGGATCAAAAGTTACTCAGTTAACTGAAAATGATGGAAGTGACACAGCACCAGTCTGGTCACCGGATGGTCAACAAATCGCGTTCGTTTCTGAACACAATAGTAACTTTGATATTTACCTCATGGCTAACAATGGGGGAGAACCAATACGTTTAACGAATGACACTGCTTATGATTGGTCACCTAATTGGTCGCCGGATGGCTCTCGGTTACTTTTTACTTCTACACGAGATTCGCCTGATAATAGCATGTATCAAATTTATGTAATGAATATTGATGGGTCTAACCAGCAACAGTTAACGTCTCTTGATGCAAACAATATATTGCCTATGTGGTGGCCCTAATAATTTCTGGTAAGGGGGTATCTAGGAGGGTATTTATGAGATAAACTAAAAATCGTCTGTAAGGTTTTTCGATACTAAATGATGAAGTTGTGGATACATTATTTATTCGGAGGGTTAAAATAATGATCAATAAAAAATCACTATTGTACAGTGCCATTCTATTTCTCATCGTAGCAATGTTTATCCTCTCACAAAGCCGCCCCGGAAATATTGCTATTGCTCAAGAAAGCGATACAGCCGAATCAGTTGTTCAGGTTGAAAGCAGCCAAGAAGGTGTAGCGGCCGTTGCGGAACAAAATATAGAGTTAGAGTATCTTTCTCAGCCACCACAATTAACAGAAATACAATTGGCTCAACTTGAAGAAATGAATTTACAGGTAAATCTTCCCGGGCCGGCACTACCCCTGGCTGAAGAACAAATCGAGGGACCATTATTGGAAACTGAAACAGTTATCAATAGAAATGCCAGACAAGTCCCCGGATCGCCGTTGGCCAATGGAGATTTTTCGATATTTCGAAAAAGATCTATTTGGAGTACACAGGCGGCAAACAGCCGCTCGAACGTGAGTGAAGTTAGCGTGGCTGGCAGCGGGAAATATATGTTTGCCACAGGGAACTGGTGGGCGGCCAAATCGACTAACGGAGGGAAAAACTGGACCTATGTAAATCCTTATAGTGGCATGTCTCGTTTTTGTTGCGATCAAATTGTTATGTATGATAAAGCCAGGAATCTTTTACTATGGTTGCGAATGTCACGGTTTGTAAGTGGAGAAAGCAACCTATACAAGATTCTTGCCTCAACAAATGGCGGTGCAAGTTGGACGGCCTGGAATTTCTACTCGCCAAGTGGAGAATGGTATGATTACCCACATTGGGCACTCTCAAACGATTTTATTTATCTGGCCACCAACTCATTTGACAACACTGGTGGAGGAGGGTGGACGCGAACCAGAATGCTTCGCTTACCCCTTGATTCATTCCGGGATAAAGTAACCGTTTACTATTCATTCCATGACAATTTTAGTGAATTTAATGCGACTCCAACCCAAGGTGCTACCGATACTATGTATTGGGGAACACACATCTCCACTTCCAGTTTGAGAATACGGGAATGGCCTGAGGACTCCAATACAATTACAGTCTATACCAGAACTATTCCAGCCTGGACATCAACAGGCAGAGGTAGTGCTGATTGTGGCCATAACTATAACTGGGGAGGACGAACAGATCATCGTATTTTAGTCGGGTGGGTTGCAAAGGGTGAAATAGGCTTCATGTGGAATGTTCAGGAAGGAAACGGGTTCACATTCCCCTATGTTAATGCGGCTACATTTAAGGAAAGT
Organism: Chloroflexota bacterium; assembly: GCA_024278255.1. Classification (GTDB taxonomy): domain Bacteria; phylum Chloroflexota; class Anaerolineae; order Promineifilales; family Promineifilaceae; genus JAJRTP01. The sequence continues at coordinate 8,420 of JAJRTP010000431.1, forward strand.
GACAAAAGCTACATAGGAAGACCTCTTGTTTGGAATCCAAATTATTGCTGGCTTTATCCGAGCATGTCTGTAAATGCCCGGGGAGACTTAGGTATGGTTATCAATGGCGGGACTACACCCAACTTATATGCAAGTATTGATGATGACTACAATGGTACTCCCCCAGGTTGGGAAGTGAAGTGGGTACATTCCAGTTATGCCAGACCCAGTGATGACAAATGGGGTGATTACAATACATCACGACCCAATAGCCCAACTGATATCAACTGGATTGGTGGCGGACACACTATTTTCCAGAACACCTGCTGTAAAGCCAGTATTTGGTTCTTTGCTTTCGGACGGCAACGAGACAGCAATTCTTACTGGTATTGGCAAAACAAATAGTTGTTTTAATAGCTCTTTGTTTCAAATGTAGAGTTTTGATGGCTCAGTGTAATGTAAATATTCATTGCACTGAGCCTCTCTAAATAGATCATCTTGAGCAGAATTTCATGGAACCTTTTGGCCATTAGCAACGTCTATTACTTTAGTAGATTATAAAGTAATATTTTAATTATGAGAATGTAAATGGAGGCCTAAAATGTACCCTAAAACAGTTATTTTTCTGGGAATTCTGCTTTTCTTAACAATTTCGTGTACTGTTTCTACTCAATCGGTAGAACCAAATTTAGCCCCTGAGGGAAAATCAAGTCAGACTCTAGACGGAGAAGAACCTGCGAGCAATAATGCACTAGCTACAATGCCATCACCCATCACTTCTAACGAAGTTGTTAGGCAGGAAAACACAGAATCGTCAGGGGAAAACCATGCTGAGGTTGCAGAAGACGTTGTGATTCCTAATTCCGAAGAACCAGACATTGATGCAAATGAACGTAACGATATGCTAGATGAAGTCAATCTGGAAGGACCAGCATTACCCACAAGCGATGCACCAGTTGAAGGCCCTTTATCTGGTAGCCAAAGCGGCCCTTCCGGGGGACAACAAGCTAAGGGTACAGGAAATGTAACGATTACAACGATCATTTACGATGGAAATGGTGCACAGGAACCAGACGAACACGTAGATGTGTTAAATGACGATACAAAGCCTGTACAATTAAAAGGGTGGACATTGCGTAACGAGGCCAATCATGTATTTACATTTCCCCAATATGTCATCCAGCCAGGAGGAACGTGTCGAATCTATACTAATGAACAACATCCTGAATGGTGTGGCTTCAGCTTTGGTGTAAACTCTTCACTCTGGAACTCTAACGGCGGTTGTGCTTATTTATATGATAGTGCGGGTAATTTAGTAAGTGACTACTGCTATCCTTGATAACAAAAGTGTCTAATTTCGACTGTGGTCAATCGAGTTTCTTTTAACCTGGGTAAGAGACCTGATTCGCTGTTTGAAAATACGCCAGAAAAAAAGAGGGTTGCCCACAAGATACCGCTGCCATAAACGGTGCGGCTCGATGAGCAGACGACCCAGCCATTCCAAACCATTTTCTGTCATCCAACGGGGGGGACGATTCAATTCTCCAGACAAGTAGTCGAATACGGCCCCGCCAGTAAGCGCGATATTAGCATCAATTCTGTCCCAATTCTCCATGAGCCATTTTTCCTGGCGGGGCATGCCTAAACCTAAAACCAGGATATTGGGTTTCACATTGTTAATTGCCCGAATGGTGTTCTCATTATCTTCGCTGCCAAGTTGTTGATCAAAATAGCCATGCTGAATGCCTGTTATTTGTAAAGCCGGATGGTGCGCTTGTAAAGCCGCCGCCGCTTTTTCGGCAATGCCGGGGCGTGCGCCTAAAAAGTAAAATGTGTAACCACGTGATTCGGCAAATTCGGCTAGTTGCCACATCCAATTGGCATAGGTTATGCGCGGGGGAATATCATATCCCAGAATGCGGCCGCCCAGCCTCACGCCGGCTCCGTCACAAAATACGATCTCGGCCCCGTTCAGTAAATCACGCAGCCAGGGATTGTCTATTGTTAGATTCAGGCAATTGATATTGACGTTCAAAACCAGAGCGTGATCGCCTGACTCAATATATTTTTCTATCGCTTTGTGCAATTCCGGCACTATCAGTGCATCTACACGCACGCCTAAAATATTGTATTGAGGGAATTTGTTGTCTACCATCTGATTCGACTTTATGGTGAGGAAACGTATTGTTTGATCAGATCAACTCTAACATAAGCTAACGCAATGGTCGTCCAAACTAAAAGAACCACGGATAAGTCAAAATAAAGACCATAAGCAACAGCTAGTATATTTAGCGCCAGGAAAATGGTGGTAATGGTAAGAAAGTATTTCAAGACCTCCGGCAAGGGCGCCTGATCGGCCAGTTTTATTTGATAGATGATTTTTGCCCAAATGCTGGCTATGGCAAATAAATAGAACAGTAACCCAACCAGGCCAAAACGAAACAAGGTAGCCAGATATTCCCCATGGGTACCGGCCGGAGCCAAATTAACTGTAGCGACTTCGCGCGGCGTTCCCCAGCCGGTGAACGGCCGTTCCAACCATAAATCTATTGTTGCCTGATATACGTCAAACCGGCTGGTAAAACTATTTGCCCGCAAATCGAAGAAAAAGCTGTTCAGCGCGGAAGTTGTTGCTGGTTCTAATACGCCAATAAATAAAACAGCCAGAAAGAAAACGACAGCCAATAACGGCACAACAAACAGAGGGAATTTAAGTGTACGCTGCCAATTGAGTGCTGAGACAAGAATAATCGCCAAGGCAAAAGCCCCAATGCCTACCCGCGCCGCAATCAGCAAAAAAATCATTAAGGCCAGTAATAGTAAGATGAGCAATAAAACTTTGAGTTTGCCTTTATACAACCGAAAAGCAAACCACAACCAACCCAAAAAAATCAAAAAGGCAATACTGGCCTCATTGGGAAACAGAAAAATAGAACTGACACGCGGATATCTGATAGATCCCAATACGGCATTCGGGCGGCCAATTTCTCTAAGAATAATATTTTCCTGAACAAACTGTGATTGACGAATACCACTTGGCAAGATATCGCTCACAATCAAAGCATTGAACTGTGCGGGAATAAGTCTGAGGGCAAAGGCTAAACCAACCAGGGTGGCAACGGCCGCCAAGACTAAAATAACTTTTATAGTGCGCCTGACATCCGAACCATCCCGCGTATCGTTGATAATTATCAGAAATACTAACAGCCCACTTATGTAAGCCATCAGGTTACGGCCGAAAACAATCCAGTTGCTGCCCGGTGCGATTGAAATGGCCGCAACAAGCTGCCATAACATAAACACCAGGAACAAAACGGCCGTCAATGGAACGACGATCTTACGCTTGATTAACACCAGTTTGAGAAATGCCCAAAGCAACAAAATTGTGGGCACAATTTGCTCTAATCCCAAAAGCCACAGCACAGGCAAGGCCAGGAATATCAAGTGTACGTCTGTCAGAGGGCGGGTAAAGGGCCAAACTGCCATGCTTTTATTAGCTGCTGGAGCCGCTTTTGCAGGAAGAGTCATCTAGAAGCCACCTTTACCGGATTGAGTAACCATATCGAAGCATCACCGGTAAACCTAATAATCCCAACATCTTCTGGTGTATAGATGGCATCTGACGCCGCCATCCCTCGTCAAAAGAAACATGTATCGTCTTTTGAGTAAATCGTAATGGATTACCGCCTACGCTGTGCGTCGGTTCTATTTGAACAGGGTCAGTCTGAAGAATGTCCAGAGGGATATGGGCGAGATTGAGTTTTGCCAAAGCCGAACCCAGGGTACTTGTGAGGTTTTGTACCAGGTCTTCATACCGCAACACGGTGTAATAGGGCAATTGACGGCCGATAAAGGCTGCATAGAGATTTTCCACAGACCAGGTTATGATCGCTCGTGAGGTTGAGCGGCGCGGCATTTGCCGCCCGGTTTCGATGACGCCTAACTCTTGTTTGCGGCGTTTGTTCCAGGAATAGGCTACAGCACGGCCGTCACGAACCAGATGCAGTACACGCAAATCAATCTCCGGTATTTGCGCCAATATATAAAGATGGGAAGGCACTTTTGAAGAATCCACAATAATTTGCTGGCCCGATTCTCGCCAAATCGCGTCATAAAGTTGCGCCAGGCCGGTTAAAAATTCTTCCGAAAGTTTGCGATTCGGCCAAAATGGCAGCGTCAACCTCGGCAAATTGCGCGTTCTGTCCACTGTTTGAGCCATAGCACTCATTTTGTCTATAGCCACGCCCGCTTTTTGCAAATGCATATAAACGTTGGCCCATAACTCACACTCAGACAACAATGCCCCGCACCCGCACAACCGGTCTGCCGCCACCCAATATTCGGCAAAATAACGCGCCTCGCCTATGGAAAAACAACCGGGTAAATTCCCCAAGATCATTTCCAGAAGAGTAGAACCGCTGCGCCCGGCGCCAGCAACATACAATATGGGAATCGTTTGGCTTTCCAGGGGCTTAGTCATAAACTTCTGGCTTTTCCATTTTCTCGCTTAACGCCTGCTGAATTAAGTTGTCCATCTTTTCACTTTGGCGTTCCCAACTTTGTTCCTGGGCTTTCCGTATTCGCGCCTGTCGCAAATCTGGCATGTCATTTTGGGCATCTTCTATTGCCCGAATAAATTCTTCTCTGGTCTGGCATACGGAAATGATGTCTTGAAAATCATGTAAATCTGTCAGGCCAATAGATACAACAGGTTTTCCCGTTGCCAGGTATTCGTAGAATTTGGCTGGTAACACACCATCAATATAGGGTATCTGCTTGTAAGGTAACAATAAAACATCAACGTCTTTTAACAAAACGGGAAGCTGGTAATGAGGTAATGGGCCAATTATTTCGGTTTCGTCAGAAAAGCCATTTAGAGGAAACCGAGTAGGGCCAATCAGCCTTAAAGGAAAATGATAGCTCACTTCCCGTAACAAGGATACATCAATAGCAACGCCTATTGTGCCTGCATAGGCGCACAAAGGACGGCCGTTTTCAGGATACGGTTTGTCAGATTGCGCTGCGGAAAATCTGGACAGGTTCACGGCCGTTGGCATGGGGATAACCCGGTCATTAAATTGAGCCGTTCGCTCGATGTTTTTCCGGGAATCAGCCCACACCATGTCTACTTGTTCTGAAAGTTCCTCTTCAACCCAGCGCCGGTGAATATGAGGATCATTAGGCCAATCACTGGCACACCTGTAAATAGAAACATCCGGCTGCAACAAATCTTGCAACTGTATGGTAGCGGGAATAGGCACATAATGGATCAAGGTCAAAGGGCGATTTATTCCCTTTTTCTCCAGTATACGAGCTAATCTGGGAATAAAATAATGATGATTCAAATTTGTGCCAATCACGCCTATATCCGGCAAGGTGCGGGGTGATACAAGGGTAACGCCCGGCGATACTTCCTGACGAAACATACCGGATGCGGTTGTCTGACCGCTTAATCGCCCCCAAACCCGCTTTATTTCTGTAAGGTGAGGCCAGCGTTTAGGGATGGGTTCTACGAAATAGACCTGATACCCCTTTTGGGCAAGCCCGGCTGCGATATTATGGGCGCTTTGCCAGGTCATATGCCAATGTATCACGGAAACAACAATAACAGTTCCTTTATTTGCCATAATTCCTCAAGATTAGTTTTTAGGTTCGCATGGGTTTTCTTTTGCTTTTTTTTTCCTGACGGGAAATCCGTATTGTAACAAGAAAGGCCAGGTAATGGCTGTGACAATTTGTTTATCCCGTTTGGACATGGCTTCTTGCCATTCATTGTCCAGTTTTAATTGAATTTCACCTTTCTGAAAACGAACCGGATTACCTGAAACGGTATGGTTTTCCTGTTGTAAAGTAACGTGGTTTTCGTTTATAAAGTTCAAACTGATTGTGTCAAGCTGTAAACTTTTACATACCAATTTGATTGAACCGGTCGGTTCGCAAATAATATCTTTATATCTGAGCCGAAAATAAGTTTGCGCCCTGACTTTACCTGCCTCCGCCAGGATATTTCGATAAAACCATTCCCACGCTGAATGGCGCGGTGAAAAAACCGGCATAAAGGAAGTTTCGTTCACCACATGAGGCTGAACTTTTTTTCGCTGCCAGGAATAGGCAACCGCCCTGCTATCACGCACCAGGTGTATCACGTGCAAATCAATTTCTGGAAGTGTGCTTAACAAATAATAACTGGAAACGTCTTTGGATGAATCTATAATAATTTCTTTGCCAGACACTTTCTTTATAGCTTGATACAAGGCAATAAGAATATCGGTATAATTCTTTTTATCTTTTTTATAAGATTGGGTTTGCCAGGGTGATAACATTGCCGGAATGTAACGGATACGGTCTACTTTTTGTCGTAAAGCCAGAATTTCCGGGAAGTTTATTTTTCGGCTGCCAAAGGCTTCGGTGAATACGGCCGTCCAGAACGGACATTCCCGAAACAAACGGCCGCAACCACAAAGCTCTGCCTTATAATCCTGCCGCCAAAAATGGCGAATCTCACCCACAGAGACGAAGGCGTCTATTTGCCCCAGCATTCTTTCCAGCAAAGTGCTGCCACTGCGCCCGCTGCCAGTAATAAACAAAACTTTTATGTTTTCCATGTTATCCAATGCGCGAGCGAAGCGTATGCAAAAATTCGCGGTCTTCCTCGTCCAGCCCTAAAAGTAACAACGTACCTGCAAAAACTGTTACGGCGAAAACGGCTGTGCCCGTCACCATCAACACAGGCAGCCAATCTATCCAGTAATTCCAGGCAGCTAACACCAAAGTTGTCATCCCTGCTGCTACCAATCCTTTAACATACCGACGGTCATAAGGCCAGATACGCAAGGAGTATCTGACGGCTAACAAGCCATACAAATACAAAACCGAAACGGTTATCGTCGTCGCTATGGCCGCTCCCACAAATCCATAGTTCGGGATTAACAGGACATTCAACAGCACATTGAAAACAAACATGATTACCGAAGCTGCAAACCATCTTTTTTGACGACCTGTCATCGTCAATATCACCCCAACAGCTCCCGTTGAAGCATTCACCATCTGACCAATAGCTAATATAACTAAAGCAGAAGCCCCCACAACAAATATAGACCCAAAAACGACCTGCAACAACGCTTGTGGGACAAATACCAACGTTAAAAATACAGGGATACTCACATAAATGCCCCACTTTGTATTTACCTGGAATATCGCCTCCATTTCTGTCATATTCTTCTTATGGTACAAATGGGCAATAAACGGCGTCAAAACCGTGTTAAAAGCAAACAAAATAATAGCAAAGACAATGGCGAACTGAGAAGCTGCCTGATAAATGCCCACATCTGCGGCTGGACGAAAATAACCAATCAAAACCCGATCAACCCGGCTCATCAAAATACCAAAAAAACCAGCGAAAGCCGTAGGTAATGAATATATCAAGACTGTCTTGGCTGAAACCGGGGATGTTTCCGCCGCAATGTTCTGAATTCTTGTCAACTTGTATAAATAATAAACAGCTACGCTTAAACCGGCGGCAAAGGCCACAACGTAGGCGATGACGGCGCTTAATATATTTTCTGACAGAAAATACAACAATAAAAACACCAACAAGTTCACCAGGGATGGAATCACATCCGTCGCCAATACGGAATACCTCATCTTTTTCGATACTCTTGTGGCGGCAGAAACAACTCTGAGAACAGCCATAAAGGGCAGCATCCAGACAAACCAACGGAATATCGGTACCAAATCCGGCTTCTGGAAAACGGTTTCTCCTAGCCAGGGAGCCAACAGAAAAATTGCTGTACTGGTTAACAGGGATACAATCAAAATGAGATTTGAGGAGTGCTTGACGATGTGATTAAAACGGCCGTCTCTTTCCGACCAATAACGGGACCCAAAATGAATCACCCCATTATGCATTCCCAAAGGCAGCAAAATGCTAATAATGCGTAAAAAATTCCAGGCAATAGCAAACAAACCAAACGCCTCAACACCCAACAGCCGGGCAATGAGAGCCAAGCGAAAAAAATCCAATCCTGTACTGAAAACCTTTCCCCCCAGGGTAAGTGTTGCCTCGCCTGCCATTTGATTGATTTGGGAATCAGGCGGAACTTGCGGGTCTACTTCTCCTTTTGCGACGCTGGCTTCAATTTTCATTTGACTCCTGTAACCGGCGCAAACGTTCCAGAGCAGTTTCGTCATTTGCATTCAGACGAATAACCAACCGGTACATTTCCACAGCTTTTTCATCTTGGCCTGTTTCCTCATAAAGCTGTCCCAAATTCAAATAAGCCCAGGTTAATTCCGGGTTTGCAGATGCAGCTTGCAACATTAATTTTTCTGCAGTTTCTGCATCTCGCTCTAGCTGCCATTGTAAAGCGCCTTGATGAACCAATGCCCAATAATGATCGGGTTGCCGGGCCAGAACCCAGGCAAAGTCATTTGCTGCCTCTGCTTCACGACCAGACCACCGTAACGCCGCACCGCGAGCATATCGGGCTTGTAATTCAGCTTGCGGCTGCCGAAAATCATTTGCCACAATCGCCCGGTCAAATAAATCAATCGCGTCTTCTGTATTGGGAGCAACAGCTTTTCCCAAACGGAAATATAAATCACTTTGCCCCACGCTTCGGAAAACAGAACGTTGTAAACCTGTCTGATATTGTATTGCAGCCGATTCATTGTCACCGTTCTTTTCATAGATGCGCCCTTTGTAAAACCAGGGGTCGACAAACTCCGGGTTTAACAGCGTAGCCCGGTCATAAAAGGCCAGCGCCACAGAAATGTTCCCCGTCTGTTCCTCAATCTTCCCCCAGGCTGTGAGTTCTTCCTCCATGCCGTCAACGTTTTTCCAGGCCCCAATGCTTGTTTCTGGATTATCTGAACTGATTTGGATATACCCCAAACCCCGCCAGGCATGGCGATTGTCAGGCCAAATGGTTATGGCCGTTTCCAGTAATTTTATAGGAACCTCAACCCCGTTATGGGGGACTCCCCGCCATATAGCTGTATCCACCGCTCGATTTATTTGCCCAAACGCCAAATCAGCAAATCCGCTGCTAACAAATTGACCCACACGAAAGAAGATCAAAGACGCCAGAAAAGCAGAAAGAAAAAGCCATTTAATCATTTTGCGTAAAACTTGACGCCGTTTGTAACCAGTACATAATCAGTATTGCAAAGGAAGTGGCAAAAAAGACAAACATACCAGCTATCACCGAAAGAATAAGGCGGCGCGGCTCTACAGGCTTACTGGGAACTGTCGCTTTGCTGGCCAGACGCACCCCGCTGCTGATTTCCTGAGAGGAGATATATTCTTCCTGAACTTTTCGGGACAAGGCCGTATAGGTCTCTTCGGCAGATATACGATTTCGTTCCAAGCGATTATTTTCTGTTTCTATTTCCTGAACTTCTTTTTGCAGAGCTAAAATGGTTGGTTCTAATCGGGCTAATTCTTCATCTATTTGAGATATTCTGTCCTGAATCAAATCAGCTAAATTGTCCAGAAACACTATTTGTTCTTCACGGGTTTTCCCTGTCAAGCTCTCTGCCGAATCCATACTTATTTGAAACGGTACGGCCGTGTCAACATTAAAGGCACGCAACTGTAAGCCAATAGCAGTTAATCCATCAGAAAAAGCAAGATCATTTCCCCGTTCCTCTGCCAGCAAATCACGCAAACTTCTAATATCCTGCTCCAAAATAATGAGCGAGCTTTTCAACGCTAAATAATCTGCCTGTCTCTGATTGCTAGATGCCAATTCATTTCCGATAATTGTTACGTTGTTGGAAGATTGAAATTCAATTAAATCTTCCTCTGCTACTTCTAAATCCTGTGCTGCTGTCAACAACTGAATCTCAAAAAAACGGACCTGTTCCTCTCCCGTTATTCCATATACTTCATTGGCCCATGGAACAAACAAGCTTGCCCACAAGTTTGTAATAGTAGCGACCATTTCTGGATCCGAATAACTGGCCGACAAACGTAGTAATGATGGGTCTTCCCCAGACCTGGCTTTCAAAATTGCGCGTAAACTCGACACATCATGCATATCGCCGGGTATAGGATCAAGATTTTCCAACACATTCGTCAAAACCTGATCACTTAAAGCCAGTTCAGCGTATCCCTTAAACAATAAATTTTTATTGCTGATTGTTTGAAATTGAGGATTCACTTCTTCAGAAGTTAAAGAAGCTAACACAGTTTCACGGGGAATAGCTATAGTCACAAGAGCTGTCGCTCGATACGTTGGCGTTAAAAAAGATGTGCCGATAAACGTCAAGATAACGGCTAAAACAGAAAACCCCAATATCCATTTCCACTTCTTTATTAAAACCTGTAAATACGATCTCAGATCAACCTCTTTTTCCAAAAAAACCTCCAAAGCATAAATCGTAAAATCAATGTCTTTGCCATATCCTTCACAAAGTTAACCGGCGTATCTTACATGAGGGCAAAATCGGAAGCAAACTATCTCCTTCTTATTTTGATATGCCCATCAAATTATTCGAGCATTGGGCTTAGTATCTTGCTCATCCCAAAGAGCCAACCAGCTACTTACTTATCACGATATGTTAATATGAGTTGTAAGCAGAACGGGTACTATGGTACTATATGCAAAGATCATACTGGAATTTTTGTGTCCATTGCGTCAGGAGTAATAACCCATGATATCTAAATTCAAATTTGCCCCATCTTCATTTTTAAGACTAGCCGTATTTGTAACTTTTATCTTCACATCATTATTCCCGCCAGTTCAATATGCTTCTGCATCCAATCCGACAACAGGGAATAACCAAGATGCCCCACCAGTCCCTCCTACTGCAAATCCATCGTGTACTGATTTCAGTGAATTGGTACCAGGGACTAATATAGAAGGATTGGGGACCGTGTTGCCTGATTTAAATATCAGCACCACGGGTTACGCCGTGGCTCTGGGAGAAGGAATTTTACCCAGGGCCTATAATGCCCCCAACGAAAACAGCCAGCGTATTATTAATGGTGGAATCGACCAGTTTCTAGGCGGTTTTTCTGACATAAATAAAACTCATGAATACACATTTTCTTTTGCTCCAGGCATCTCCGTTGATTATTTCACAATTCAGATGCTGGATTACGGGGATTACAACCCAACATTGGCTACTGAACATCAGGCAACATTGATCGCTTATGATGCAAATAACAATCAAGTTGCAACAGATGAATTAAACTTTACAAGTGATGGTACAATATTGCCTCGCAGTGGCTCTGCCGGAGATCTCTGGTTTACGGGAGATGCCATTTCAGCAACCCCGGGACAACCCGGTAATTATGCTTTTACGGTAGCTGGTAGCGGTATCACTCGTGTTGAACTTCAGTTTTCTAGCAATTTAGGTGAAGGGGCAACTGATCCCAACTTTGCGTTATCGGTTTTATGTTTCTCGCCAGAAGAAGAACCGCCGATACCTCCCAACACAGTATGCGCCAACTTCATTGACGCCGTACCGTCAGGTACGAACGTGGAAGGATTAGATACCATCATACCTGATCTGAATATTAATTCTACTGGGTATGCTGTTGCTATAGCAGAAGGTGAATTGCCTCGAGCATATAATGCACCCAATGAAAATGATGCCAGAATTATTAATGGTGGTGTTGACCAAATTTTGGGTGGTTTCTCTGATATCAACAAAGTTCATGAGTATTCCTTCTCATTTGCCCCGGATGTATCGGTTAACTATTTCTCTCTGCAAATGCTGGATTACGGGGATTATAACCCGCTGGAAGCTACTTGGAATCAGGTATATTTAGCTGGCTATAATGCTAATGGTATGATAGTTGATTCCGACATTTTAACTTTCACAAGCGATGGCAGAATACTTCCGCGCAGTGGTTCTGCAGGCGACCTTTGGTTTACCGGCGATGCTATTACATCCAGACCGGGACAACCGGGGAACTTTAATTTTATAGTTGCCGGTGACGGTATCGTTCGCCTGGAACTGCGATTTACAAGTAACTTGGGTGAAGGGGCAACAGATCCTAACTTTGCTCTGTCGGTTCTGTGCTTCGCCCCGGAAGAACAACCAACACCTCCACCAAATAATGTATGTGCTAATTTTATTGACGGTATTACTCCGGGTACCAATGTTGAAGGCTTGGGAGCAATCGTCCCGGAACTAAATATCAGTACAGAAGGCGGGTATGCTGTATCTCTGGCTGAAGGGGAATTGCCCAGAGCCTATAATGCTCCTAACGAAAATGTCAATCGTATTATTAACGGGGGGGTTGATCAAATATTGGGTGGATTCTCCGATGTAAACAAAAATCATGTTTACAACTTCTCTTTTGCTCCAGATGTTTCTGTAGATTATTTTGCTATCCAGATGCTGGATTACGGAGATTACAATCCTTCACTTGCTATTCGCCATGAAACGATATTGTCTGCCTATGATGATGCCGGTAATTTGGTAGATTCGGACACGTTAGTATTCACAAGTGATGGTACCATATTGCCTCGCAATGGGTCTGCTGGTGATTTATGGTTTACAGCCGATGGTTTGTCATCTGCTCCAGGGCAACCTGGTAATTATACTTTTGCTGTATCTGGAAGTAATATCACTCGTGTAGAACTTAGGTTTGTCAGCAATTTAGGTGAAGGTGCTACGGACCCGAATTTCGCGCTATCTGTCCTCTGCTTTGAACCTGAAACACCGCCACCCACAGACATCCCGCAAACCTGCGAAGACCTGGGCTACACCACCATCGCCGAAGATAGCTGGAACGAACACGTCATTGACGGCATGAACCCGATTACGCTGGGCTACGCCCGGCCGTCTGCCGCAGATTACGCCATTGTCAACACCGGTTGGGAATGGACAGGTCTCCCCGACCAGGAACAAGTCACCGAAATACACTCTGTCGTGACGCCATTCGGTACCGTCACCAGCCAGGATTACGGCAATGACGAGTTGGCCGGCCAGGTTCTCTGGTTTGGCGCACCGCAAGGCGCTTTTGACCAGCCCAGCCTGCAAGTGACCATTGATTACGCCGGTGACGGCAGCGACCCCGGTTCGCATCGTTCCCACGGCCTCATCGCCTGGTGCGACAATCCTGATACCGAACCGCCCGCACCTCAAGAACCACTCACCTGCGAAAACATCGGCCTGGAACCTGTGGCCTCCGCCGACTGGTCGCAGCATGTCATTCGGGACATGACGCCGGTCACCGACAACTTCGCCCAACCAGACGATGCTAACTACGTCATCGTCAACACTGCCTGGGCCTGGTCTGGCTTACCTGACCAACATCAAGTGACGGAAAAACATAGCGTAGACACGCCGCTGGGTACGGCCGTAAGCGACGATTACGGCGACGAAGAACTGGCCGGCGAGTTGATCTGGTACGATGTCCTGCAAGGGGCCTTCGGCGCCGGCAATCTGCCCGTCACCATTGATTACGCCGGTAATGGCAGCGACCCCGGTTCCCACTTCTCCAAAGGCTTGGTGAACTGGTGCCTTGACCCCAACGCCCCGGCTGCCTCCTCTACCCTGCTGCAACCATTGGGCGACAATGGCGCTCAGGTAGAAGTGGCCTACACGTGCAGTGACGCCGCCCCCACTCTGGTCTCGGCCACCATGAATGGCTACACCGTAGAAGATGGTCAGACATTGTGGCTGGTTCCCAATGACGACTCTTTCTCTAACACAGTAGATGGTGGACTGACGGCTATCTATGGCCCCGCATTTAGTCTGGCCGTCACCTGCGCTGCGGCCGACGGCGCCCAGTCTACGACAATTGTGGTACCTGACCTGGGTGATTAATCATTAACCAGCAGTGCCAGGCACGGCTCGCCCCGTGCCGGCACTACTAAAAAGGACGGCCGTTAAACGGCCGTCCTTTTTTATTTCCACTGAAAACTGTATACTGCAAACTGCCTACTCTTCTTCTGCCTACTCTTCTTCCTCGACCTCTTCCCCCAACACCTTTTCCTTCAACTGATTCACCTGGAACTGCAAAGAATAATTCAGCATATACCAGAGACCCTTCCACGTCTCCATATCCATCATATCTTCCCTGGTGGCCCCCTCAAACGTTTCCATAATACCCTTCACGATTTCCGGCGTAAAGCGATCCACATGCTTCTTCACATACTCCACCATCGAGTCCGGCTGAAAAGGTTCCGGAAGCTGCTCATTCATCTTGTCCTTCACCTGGGTCGCCCGGAATTTGGCCGAATAGCTGGCCATATACATCATCCCTTTCCAGGTATCCGGATCCGTCAAATCCTCCACCGTCATCCCTTCAAAACTTTCCAGAATGCCCGACTGCATGTCCGGCGTCATTTTGCTGATATTGTCCCGCATATAGGTCAGGAAGATGAGCGGTGTATAGGGCGTGATGCTGGGACGAGAACCGGGGATAACCCGGCGCAAGTCTGTCACCAACTCATCCAGTTCCGCCAACAGCGCCTGACGCTGACTCTTTGGCTCAGCCGGCGCTTCGGCCGGCTCCGGCACAGGTTCCGCCGCTTGCGCCTTTTCTGCCCAACTCTGATGGATATGACAATAAGCCGATCCCTCTACCACGTAATTCTTGCACGGGTTTCCCGCCTTTGTCGTTGCTGCACAATGAATTTTCTCAGGTGTACTCATTATTTTACCGCCTCCTACTTACCCAAACATATCATCAATCACAAAATATCCACCAAATTATACCTCGCAATGGCCGATTGGCGATTTTTGACGCCGTTCACCGATTACCGATTACCGTCTCACCAACCATTAACAAAACTGGGGGTTGACATCCATGACGCACTGTGTTATATTTTTTATGATGCACCGCGTCATAAAACTTAAATAATATTTAATTCGGACCATTGGCCGGCAAAACAGAGCCAATCATCCGTGGAGGTAAGAAATGAGCAGCAGAATCGAATTTGAAGAGAAAACAGAAGAAGGGAAAAATTTGTTTGACAATTTGGTAGTAGACAATGTACGCAAGGCCTATCTGGCTGGTTGGGGAGCGGCCGTTTACACCAACGACTTCATCCACAATGAATTTAACACCGTCACAGAATTGACTGACAAGTTAATTACCAAAGGTGAAGAGGCCGAAAAGAAAACACGCAAAACTGTCTCTAAAGAAGCCACTACCAAACAAAAGACCCTCAAGAAACGCACCAAGCGCCTGGAGAAAGAAGCCGACAAACGGGTAGCTTCTTTACTGCACACCATCAACATTCCTACCCGCTCAGATATTGACAAGCTGAACAACCGGGTCGCTCGTCTAAGCAAGCAGTTGGATGAATTGAACAAAGCTGCCTAATTGTAAGCGAAGCTGATTTTGTTATAATCAGGCGTATCAAGCCTGTTTATCAAAGTTAAAAAAAAGAACGGGCAGACAGATATGTCTGTCCGTTTCCTTCTATCCCAAAGGATCATTTTAGGAGAGCAACTATGTCCGAAGAGATTATTGTAGAAGAGGAAACGACAGAAGAAACATCGGAAAATATCATCGTGAACAACACCCGGCGGGTGCTGCTGGCGGCTGTCGGTCTGGGCACTTTAGCCTATGAAGGCGCTGAAAGTGTGGTGCAGCGCCTTGTGGATAAAGGGGAATTGGCTGAGGAAGACGGCCGTAGCATCATGCAAAGTTTGTCCGATAAACGGGCGGAACGGATGAAGGCCAGCAACCAGCGCGTCAGGCAAGAGGTAGACCGGCGCATGGGCAGCCTGCTTAACCGCATGAATATGCCCAGCAAACAAGATATTGACCAGCTAAACGAAAAAATTGCCCAGCTAACAAAAAAAGTAGAAGCGCTTACGGCCGAGGAAGCTCAAGCAGCCCAAGCCACAGAAGAGGCAGCCCCAGAGACAACTCCGGAAGCTGAAGCCGCAGCAGAAGATCAGCCAGAACCGGAAACTGAAACAACCTGATACCGCAAACCACAGCAAGAAATTATCTGCAAAGAGCGCCGGGAATATAAAAAACCTTTGCGCTCTTTGCGTTTTTTGCGGTAAAAACCTCCGTTTTATTTTCTGCCTCAATCCTGCTATAATCCTTTATGACGCACTGAATCATAAAGGACGCAACTATGCCCGTCATAAAACGTTACCCTAATCGCAAGCTGTACGACACGGAAGCTAAAAAATATATCACCCTGGAAGGCATTGCTCAACTGATACGCCAGGGTGATGAAGTCATCGTTATCGATCACACCACCGACGAAGATTTAACGGCCGTAACCCTCACCCAAATCATCTTCGAGCAAGAAAAGAAAAAAGGCGGTTTCCTGCCCCAATCCGTCCTCACAGAACTAGTGCGGGCCGGTGGTGACACCATGAACACCTTGCGCCGCACCCTGACCGTCCCCCTTGACCTGTTCAAACAAGTAGACGAAGAAATAGAAAAACGACTCAACCAACTGGTAGAACGGGGCGAACTGGCTACCGAAGAGGCTCGCCGTCTGGGCGACAAACTCCTCTCCTCCTCCGCTTCAGAAGAAGAAACCGCAGCCACCCCAGTCCCACCACAGCCGCAAGACCGAATCCTGAATATCCGCGGCATCCCCTCCCGCGATGAAGTAGAAGATTTAACCCAGCAAATTGACACCCTTTCCGCCCGGTTAGATACCCTGATCCAACAGCAAGCAGCCCGGCAGCCGGCCGAACCAAACACCTCCCAAAATCCTACCCACCCCTCTGACAGCGACTAAACAGCCATGCTTAACCTGGAAGGCACCATCACCCGCTCCTTTCTTTTTCCGGCCCAAATAGACCTGACCATATGCTATTACAGCGACTTGTTCAGAATGATCCATCTGATGCCCTACATCACCCGGATACACACATATGCGCCTAATCAGGTGCGTGTCCTCTATGAAACCGTTGAGTTAGGCTCCTATACCATACGCATATACACTGACCTGGAAAGTAAAGTCCTGCGTGATGACAAAGTAATTGAAATCTATCCCGTTGAGCTGGCTGCGGCCGTTCCCGTGGAAGCCAAAGCCACCATGCGCGAATCCATCGGCCAGGGGTTATTTTCCCTCAATTCCTGCTTCTTTGACCTGGGCCATCAAACCCGCGTCGAATATACCATCAAAATGCAGTCCGAATTAAAACGGCCGCGCGGGATGCGTCTTATGCCCAAACGAGTCGTCAATCGTATCGCCCAGGGCATCACCGAAAACCGGACCCGGGAAATTATAGATGGCTTCATCAAAGAATCCCTCGATGATTTCCCCCATTGGCTGGCCGAACAAGAAGCAAATCCCCAACAACAAATTTAATGAGTAGCCGCGGTATCCTTACTGCGATTACGCCTGCGCGGTAAGGATACCGCGGCTACTAAAATGAAACACACCCAAAGTTCCATCCGGCTGTCCCTGAACCAGTTTGACAGCCGTTAACAGATTCGGTAAAACTACCAATAATTCACCGCAGAGGCGCAGAGAACGCAAAGTTTTTCTAACCTCATGGATTTATCTGTGTCTACTCTGTGGTCAATATTACGAAGGAGATTCTTATGAAAGTAGAAGGCAGTTACACTTTTGCCGCCCCCCAGGAAATTGTCTGGCCCATGCTCCAGGACCCGGTTGTTCTGGCCAATATTATGCCCGGCTGCGAAGCGCTGGAAGTAGTCAGCGAGAATGAATTCGAAGGTGTTCTCAAAATCAAGGTTGGCCCGGTTCAGGGTAAATTTAACGGCACGGTGCAGTTAAACGACATCGTAGCGCCTGACAGCTTTGCTATTCTGGTAAACGGCCGTGGCGCGCCCGGATTCGTCAAAGGTACAGGCGATTTACACTTAATCGAAGAAAACGGCAGTACCATCCTCACTTACGAAGGGGATGCCCAGGTCGGCGGCCGTCTGGCCAGCGTCGGCCAACGCCTGCTGGAAACCTCCGCCCGCGCCATCATCCGGCAAAGTCTGGAAGGCTTAGACCAGCAAATTCAGGCCCGCATGGCTGTTCCCGAAGGCGAAGAGTATTCCCCCGAAACAGTTGGCCCGCCCCCGCCGCCCAGCCAGGTAGCCTTCGCCAAAGGCGTCGCCCAAAATATGTGGGAAGATTACATGACCGAAGAAAATCGCGGCCTCCTGCTCAACCGGCTCCTTCTGGCAGCCGGCGCCGTCATCGCCATCAGCGTCATCGCCAACTGGTTCGCCAACAAAGTCGCCAATAAAGTGGCTCGTCAATTAAAAGATCAACGTTAGTAGAGATTGGTAATTGGGTAATTGAGCAATTACCCAATTACCCAATTACCCAACCCCATGCAATTCAAAACCATTATTGAACCTTTCCGCATCAAAACCGTTGAACCGATCCGTCAAACAACCCGCCCCGAACGGGAATTGCTGCTGCGAGAAGCTGGTTACAACCTCTTCCTGCTCAAAGCGGAAGATGTCCTGATTGACCTGCTCACCGACTCTGGTACGGGGGCCATGTCTTCCGCCCAGTGGGCCGGCATGATGCAGGGGGATGAGTCGTATGCCGGGGCCAAGTCGTTTTATAAATTTGAAACGGCCGTGACCAACATCACCCACTTCCAACACGTCATCCCCACCCATCAGGGCCGCGCCGCCGAGCGCATCCTCTTCGGTTCCGCCCTCAAAGAAGGGGACATCGTGCCCAACAACACCCACTTCGACACCACCCGCGCCAACATCGAATACCGGGGCGCCACCGCTCTGGACATCCCCATCCCCGAAGGGCGCGACCCGGCCCTCATCCGGCCCTTCAAAGGCAACATAGACCTGGCCGCCCTGGAACAAGTGATTGTGGAAAATCCGGGGCGCGTGCCTCTGGCTATGATCACCGTCACCAACAATTCCGGCGGCGGCCAGCCCGTCAGCATGGCCAACATCCGCGCCGCCAGCGAAATCTGCCACCGGCACGGCGTCCCCCTCTTCCTGGACGCCTGCCGCTTTGCCGAAAACGCCTGGTTCATCAAAATGCGCGAAGAAGGCTACGCCGCCAAAACCCCGCTGGAAATTGCCCAGGAAATGTTCAGCTACGCCGACGGCTGCACCATGAGCGCCAAAAAAGACGGCATGGCCAACATCGGCGGCTTCCTGGCCCTAAACGATGATGCTCTGGCCCAAAAGTGCAAAACCTTACTCATCCTCACTGAAGGCTTCCCCACCTACGGCGGCCTGGCCGGTTACGATTTAGAAGCCATCGCCGTCGGGTTGGAAGAGGTGTTGCACGAAGATTATTTACACTACCGCACCCGCTCCGTAGCCTACCTGGGCGACATTCTCACGGAAAACAACATCCCCATCGTCCAACCCCCCGGCGGCCACGCCATCTACATTGATGCCAAAGCAATGCTGCCCCACATCCCCCAAAGCGAATATCCCGCCTGGGCCTTGTCTCTGGTGATGTACCTGGAAGGGGGCGTGCGGGCGGTAGAAATCGGTTCCGTCATGTTTGGCTTGCAGCCGGACGGCACGGAAAAACCGGCGGCCATGGAATTGGTACGTATGGCCTTCCCCCGCCGCGTCTACACCCAAAGCCACGTGGATTATCTGGCGGAAGTCTTGCTCTACGTCAACGAAATCAAGGATCGCATTCGCGGCGTCAAAATCGTCGAAGCGCCCCCCGTCCTGCGTCACTTCACTGCCCGCCTCGCTCCGGCGCGCGACACATTGTTACGTTTGTAGGGCAAAAGAAGACCATCTCCTCTATAGTTGCGCAGCGCAAACAGAACAAGGGGTTGGTCAACGTTTCGGCCGCGTAGGGCGATTTTGCAAATCGCCCGGACGATTTACAAAATCGTCCTACAGCATTTGGCCGAAACAATGATTATCCCCCAGAATAAGCGGATCCCGGCTGGGAAAATCACGAGGCAAACGCCCGGTTTTGCGGCAAATCATTATCTGCGAGCATCTGGAATAACTCTTGCGGTGTTTTGCCCAATGCCAGTAGAGCGCGCACCAATAAATCCAGCGAAACAGTCGGATCCCCTTTTTCCATCTTGGCCACCCGCGATTGGCTGGAATGAATGAGGCGGGCCAGCGCAGATTGGGTTAAATGTTTTTCCTGCCGGGCCAAGCGTAAGTTATGCGCCAGATTGAGTTTGAGTTTAATGTACGCTGCTTCTTCCGGCGTCAGTTCCAGAAAATCCTCGGCCGAACCGACTGTCCAACCCGCCTCTTCCAGCTTTTGTCGTTTTTTACTGTCCATCTTTACTCACTCAGATAACAATGTATCATATCGCTTGATACGTTGTTGACATGCTTCAATAACTTTTCGGGGCGTTTGATTTGTTTTCTTCTGAAAAACTTCTAAAATGACAATGGCGTCCGGGTCAATGCGGTAAATGATGCGCCATGTTTTGTTTTTTGTCGTTGATGCGTAATTCATGGCAGCGCGCCGCGATGGATGGCATTGGTCTGGACTGCGGCAGAGAAAGCAGTTCGCCCTGTTGCAATTGGCGTAGTAAAAACCCCGCTTCCAACCGCGCTTCTGGCGAAAATGGCGGTGTTTTGACTTCTCCGCGTAACCAAATGAGCGGTTTATCTGCCATAAATAACAAGTATATGTCAGATATGATATATTATCAAATGTGCGCAGAAATCGAACGCGCTGCCCAAAATGAAAAACTGGAGATTTTTCTCAAATGACAACATTACAACTGACCGACAAGATTGCCCTCGTTACCGGCGGCGCGTCGGGGATTGGCCGGGCCACGGCCGTACTCTTTGCCCAATCCGGCGCGAAAGTGGCGGTAGCGGACATTGACGCGACCGGCGGAGAAGAAACGGTAGAAATGATTACCGCGCAGGGTGGCGAAGCGTTTTTTATTCAAACCGACGTCTCCCAATCGGCCGCCGTACAGCGGATGATCAATGAGACGGTGGCACGTTACGGCCGTCTCGACTGCGCTTTCAACAATGCCGGCATCGAAGGAGCCATCCGGCGCACGGCTGACGTAACCGAAGAGGATTTTGACCGCATCACGGCCGTTAACCTGAAAGGGGTCTGGCTGTGCATGAAGTATGAAATCCGGCAGATGCTGGCCCAGGGCGGCGGCGTGATTGTGAACACAGCGTCCGTGGCCGGGCTGGTGGGCACGCACAGTATGCCGGTGTACGGGGCCAGCAAACACGCTGTTGTGGGCCTGACCAAATCGGCGGCGGTGGAGTACGGCCGTAAAAACATCCGCATCAACGCCGTCTGCCCCTCCGTCATCAATACCCCCATGGTGCAGCGCGGCTTCACCGAGTTCCCCCAATTCATCGAGGCCACCAAACGGCTCAACCCCATGCGCCGCCTCGGCGAACCGGAAGAAGTGGCCCAAGCCGTCCTCTGGCTCTGCTCCGACGCCGCTTCCTTCACCAACGGCGCAGCCCTAACCGTAGATGGCGGGTTTACAGCGCAGTAATCGGTAATTGGTGACCGGTTATCGGTAATCGGTGTAAAAACTGCTACAATGGGCAGATGATGCAAACGGTAGAGGAACAAATCCGGGAATTAGCAGACGATTACGCTGTCCTCCTGCAACAAAAAATTGACCGGCGTCTGCAAGAAATGGAAGCGGATGACCATTCCCATTTTTTGATCTACCAGGTTCTAGGCGTTTCAGATGAAGAAGGCCGCCTAATAGAT
>JAJRTP010000432.1 GCA_024278255.1 Chloroflexota bacterium
AGGGAACGGTACTCCTCGTGAGCGGCCAACACTTCCCCTGCCTCCGCTCCCACCCGCAGGGCCTCCTCCGGCCGGCCCGACGCTGTGAGCGGCCAAACCACGTTAATCTGAAGCCGTGTTTTGAGGAGCAGCTCACCCAACTGGTCAAAAATTTCGGCCGCCCGCAGGTAACAATCCAGCGCCGGTTGAATTTCGCCCAGGCCAATGGAGCGGGCATGACCCTCCACCCAATAGCTCAGCGCCTGGTATCGGGAATTACCGGTGATGACCGCCAGCCGGGCCAGCCAATCGCCAATTTGCTGCGCCCGCTGAATATCCGTGCGCAAAAATTGCAGCGAGGTTTGCCGCAATTCCATCGCAAATTGGGTAAGTTGGTGTTCGGGTAATGCGTCAGCGAGGGTTTCTAAAAAGGTGTTCTGCTCCGCCGGTTCAGGAAGCTGCAATAACTGCTCGACAAGTTGAGGAGAAGATTGATTTTCCATTATTGTAACCCACGGTTACAGTTGTGCTGCGGGGAAAATTTGGTAGGGGCGAACCCATGTGTTCGCCCTGGGTTCGCCTGAAATGGGCAGACACGCGGGTCTGCCGCCACAAATGTTTTAATCAAATGACCAGGGAAAGTATGTTAATTTCTGCCTCGTCTGATTGTAAGATCAGGTCGTATTCGCCGAGCTGGATGTTGGGGATTTCAAAAGCGCCGGTTTCGTCTACGGCCGTCGTCCAAACCCGCTTATCTGCCTGCTGCCACTGCACCTGCCAGGCAGCCACCGGCGGACCAAAGACAATACCGAGCAAAGATTTTTGCGCCGGATCATCCGCCTGTAATTCCAGCGCCACCTGCCATTCTTCAGCCTGGTAAAGCCGGGTTTCGTCATCCAGACTGCCGCGCACGCCGGAAAGAGCCGGTTCTGCCGGAAAACCAATACCTGTCGGGGGCACCAGTTCGGCCAGAATGGTTCGTACTCGTTTTAGCCAGGTGGGTTTTACGGCCGTTTCCTCTTCCGCCGCCAAAAACCCAGCCAACGTCTCCACCTCATGCCGGCAGTGCAGGCAGTGCGCCAGATGCCGGGCTACGCCATCCGCTGCTTCCGCCGGCAGCATACCCAGGTGATACTCACCCAACGTCTGGGATGGGGGACATTCAATCCGATAAAGTTCTGACAATCTTTCCTCTAAACTCATGAGCAAGTGGCAGCGTAACTTTTACCCTGCAACCTTATTCCTTAATCTTCCACCAGCAAATCGGTAAATTCGTCCAGGTCTGCCGCCAAAACAGCCTGGCGACGCAGATAACGCAGCCGGTCTACATCGCCAATAGCGGCAATAGCTTCCTCAATTTCCGGGGGAACAGCATCAAAACGCACGGTCAGAATATCCAGCACGGTTTCCTGTAAACCCTGCTCAACGCCCTGTTCAATCCAATAATCGGCTACTGTTTGCATAATTTCACTCCCTTCTTCTGCCAGCGTTCCTTTTACTACCGTTACTATTTCTTCAGGTTCCAAGTGTACTGCGACATTACCCATATAATACAACACAGTTCGCAGGTATTCCAGCGCTGTCCGGCTTTCGGACAAATCATGGAAGAGGGCGAAAATATCTTCCAGATGATTACGCAAGGCGGGATCAAAGATATAGCGCATCACCAACAGCCCGATTTGTAAATGAGCTGCGCCACGCACTTCTTCGTCGCTGTAGCTGGACAGGTCAAGAAGTTGGTAGCGTGCCTGAGGCCAGTACGGCCGTAACGCCTCAGCCCCAACAAACAAGCCGCCAAAATCAGTCGCCACACGCCACCGGTCACGGCCGTGATACAACACCAACGGAATAATTGGCTTCAACGCCTCCCCGTTACGCCAATCATTCTCCCAAATGCGCATTTCGTATCGTAACACCTGAAACGGCGTCTCCGGGTCGGGGTAACTTTTGTGTTCCAGGAGAATGTAGACATAGGCGGAACGGCCGTCTTTCAGTTCCACCTTGTAGAGCAAATCGGCAAACTGCTCTTGCAAATCGGCATCTATAAAGCTATCGGGTTGGGCTTCCAGCGTGTCCAGATTGAGAACGGCCGCCACTTCCGGCGGCAAGTAATTTGCCAGCAAGTCACGGGCCACTTCAATTCGGGAAAATGTCTCTTTGAAGAAGTGGTCATGTGGGTTAGTCAGTTCACTCATAGTATAGTCAGGCAGCAAAGTTGCCGAGTGACAAGAAGCCTTCTAACTTAGCGATTTTGCCGTCTTAACGACGTCGCCGTTTCTTCTTTTTCTTCTTCTTGGGTGCGGCAGTTGCCACCCCTGCCCGTTGTTTCGTTTGCTTCGACTGACCATTAACCGGCTGCCTACCGGCCGCCTTGGCCTGATCCTGCTTCATATGGCAGTTCTTGTACTTCTTGCCGCTGCCACAAGGACAGGGATCATTGCGGCCCACTTTAGGCATATCCCGCCGCAGTTGCGATCCTTTGCCGTCCTTCCGCTTTACCACCTCAAAACCGGCCTCGTGCGCTTTTGTCTGGTAAGCCACTTCCGCTTCCTGCTGCTTAATAAATGCCTGATGGCTGGCAATCTGCGTGAAGAAATTGTCTACGATATGCTGCTCAATGTTGCCCCGCATGTCCATAAACATTTGCGCTGAACGCAGCTTATACTGTACCTTCGGGTCACGCTGGCCCAAAGCCTCCAGGCCCACCTCCCGGCGCAAGTCGTCCATCGCTGTCAGGTAATCCCGCCATTCCCGGTCAATCGAATCCAGCAGGAGCAGCCGCTGGAAATTACGGTATTCCTCGTCGCCGATTTGTTTGCGCCATTTTTCCTGCTGCGATTTTACATACGCTTCCAGGGCGACGGTTAATTGTTCCGGTTCCATAGCCGCCAATGTATTTAGCAGCAATTGGCGCAGCACCTCATCCCCTTTCTGCTTAAAGCGAAGCTGCCGTCCCGGCGCATTCTTCACTGAAAGACCTTCTACGCTGAATTGAGAGAATGCCTGGTTCAGACCATCTTCCGCTTCTTGCCAGATACGGTCCCGTTCTTCCGGTTCCAATTCCACCTGCTCGGCGACAAATTCATCGAAGAAGGAACGAACGTACTGTATATATTCGCGGCGGATATTTTCCCGCGCCTGGAGTTGGCCCCCTTTACGGCCGGCCAATGCGCCCAGGTTGGGAATAGGCGGCAAAAGGGGCAAAAAGCGGCCCATCGCCTGCATCAACTGCACCAGATTAT
>JAJRTP010000433.1 GCA_024278255.1 Chloroflexota bacterium
ATGATTTCTTGTTCGCGGTGGTGCTGACCAGCCCGGAGAACTGGCCGATTACGGTGGCGCTGAATAATCTGGCGGGCAGCCAGATTATCGCCTGGAATGTGCAGATGGCGGCGTCGCTGGTGGCGGCGGTGCCGACGTTGATTGTGTATATTTTCCTGGGTCGGTATTTCTTGAAGGGGCTGATGTCGGGGGCGTTGAAGGGGTAGGTTCAGTTTGCAGTGAACAGTTTACAGTTTACAGTGTTCAGTGGGGGCGATACTTGATATGGGGCAAGGGATTGAGTAACACACGGCCGTTCACAACCTCTCCGCTCTACACCTCTACAAAAAGCACGGGTTTCGCACCCCAGAACAATTCATAACGAGAAATGGGTACTTGGATAAGGCGGATTCCGCATAATCACTATCTTTCTTCCTGATTATTTTTCGGAATCCGCCTAACTTGCTACTTTTTATAAGGCAGTATCTCCTGCTGAACCAATCCTGACACGGCCTCGAACTCAGGGTCCTTGTGGACAAGAATGGCCTCCTGTCGCAGAGCAAAAGCAGCAATTTGTGCGTCTGCCAGTGAGAGATGGTGCTGGGCTTTCAGGCGGGCGGCCGTTAATAAAGTTGGCTCGTCCATATTCCACAAGACGGTAACCGGGAGTTGTTTCAGCAACGCATACCGTCTGGCGGCCACATCTTCCGTGTGTTCTCGAAGCGTGATATAAACTGTCTCCAAAAGTACCAGATACGGCAAAAAGATGTGTTCCTGACGTAAAAGCGTCTCTACACGATCTGCACCCTCCTCGTCTTCTAACAGTGTCATGATCGCTGACGTATCGAGTAAATACTTAAGTTGACTCACGTTGTTTGTCCTCTTGACGAGATTCCAGCAATCTTTCTACCAGTTTTTCTCCCCGCGCCAAACCCCTTAATGCTTTAATGGGATCGGCCGGTATGGGAATGACTTTGATCACCTGCCCATCATCAATCCACTCCAAATAGTCCCCACCTTTAATGCCATATCGCTTGCGCAGTACCGCTGGGACAACGGTTTGCGCTCTTTTTGTGACGGTTGTTCTCATATTTAGCACCTCGCTCACAGTATACAAGGGATACCGGGTAGAAACAAGCCTAAATTTCAAGACGACTTGTTTTCCAGTGATTCGCAAGGGGAACAACGCTTTTGTAAGCTAAGACGTATCTTTTCAGTAAATTAGTAAGAGTCCACTGAAAAAAACCGGTTTCTTGTCTGATTTTATGCCAGCTACTCGACTATAGAAACCGGGTTTTTAGCGCATTAACGCGAAGATGCAAAGGGAGAAGAACATAGCACCACGTTTTTTACTTTGTGTCCTTTGCTCCTTTGCGTCTACTTCGATTTCACTCAGCACAGGTTTACGTTGATCATTTCTGGTTTATCCAGGTTAGGGTAAACTTGATTGGGAACGAAGCTTGAGCGGGGTATGCGTGGAGAGATTTCTGCGGGAAATAATTTTTAGGAGCGGGATGAGCCGGTAGCTCACCCCACAAAGAGGTTTTTATGCGTAAGCAGTATATTTTATTTTTTGTTACGTTTGCTTTTATTTTATTGACAGCTTGCCAAACGGCCGTTTCACAGCCCCCCATCCCCCCAACTTTAGCAGCCGCCACAGAGCCGATGGCGACCACAACGGCCGTTCCGCCAACACAAGCAGCGGAGCCAACAACCATCCCCCCAACTGCAACAGTTTTACCATCGCCGACGGCGACGCCGGAACCACTGACAGTAGGGTTTGATAACGTCGTTCCTGCTGAACTGAAAACGGCCGTTTCCGCAATTGTACAAGCACATCCAGACCAGTTTGTCTTAACTGAAACAAACGCAGACCTGATGCTAACGGTGCAGGAAGATGCACCCATCGGCGAATGGATTTTCGCAGTGGCGTCGCCATTTCCCACATTTGCCGATGATATTTCGTTGGCTGAGGTGCAAGCGGCGTGGATGAATGGTTCGTTGTTTTTGACAACGGAGGTGGAGGCCATTTTGCGCGGCTGGTGGGGTGATCCGGCGCTGGAGGCGACGATTA
Source organism: Chloroflexota bacterium (assembly GCA_024278255.1). Taxonomy (GTDB): domain Bacteria; phylum Chloroflexota; class Anaerolineae; order Promineifilales; family Promineifilaceae; genus JAJRTP01. Next base: position 2,054 of record JAJRTP010000433.1, read on the forward strand.
TTGCGCCGGAATTACTGATTGAAACCTTGTGGCAAACGCAGACCAGTTATGATAACCCGGTCTTGACGATTGTCCCCTTTGAGCAACTCGATCCGCGTTTAAAGGTATTGGCGGTAGACGGCAACTCGCCGATTTCGGTCAATTATGATCAGGCGAGTTATGGCTTAAAATTGGATTTGGGCTGGACGGGGGACGAAACGGCCGTTACCCAAATAGCAGCCCTCTGGCAAACACCGATCACAAATCGCCACGATGATTTGCTCACCCATATCACCATGACGGGGCCATCGGGGTTGAGCCGCGCCGTGGCCGACCGGATGGAGAAGTATGGCTATCAATATCCGGGCGAGGAGATTGCCCCGATAATGCAAGCGGCCGACATCGCCCATATGAGCCACGAAAACGCCTTCGCGCCCGATTGCCCCGACCCCACGCCGACGGGCGGCACCACGTTTTGCGCCCAACCAAAAA
>JAJRTP010000434.1 GCA_024278255.1 Chloroflexota bacterium
CTGATGGGGTTCTGGCTGGTGTGGGACCAAACGGCGCAATGGCTGACAGAGTATTTTCTGGGGCTGGCTCAAGGGCCGTTTGCCTATTCCATCCTGGCGGGGGGGGATTTGGCGGCTTCCACGTATGCCTTATTTGTCATCATTTTGTTTCTGCATATTTTTATCCCCCCGGCCATTTTGGGGTTTGTCCTCATTCACGTGCTGCGCCTCTCCCGCTCCCGTTACTGGTCGCCCCGCTGGTTGATGATTGCCTCGGTCATTGCCCTGACACTGCTGGCAATTTTGCGCCCCGCCCCGCTGGATTTGCCGGCAAACCTGGACAGTCTCATCACAGAAATCAATCTGGACTGGCTCTATCTGGGTTTTTTGCCGCTGGTGGAACGGGTGGGCGGGCCGCTGTTTTGGGGCGGTTCGATTCTGGTCTTGCTGCTGGTGATGGCTCTGCCCTGGCTGTGGCCCGGCCAGCATGAGGGGCCGTCCATTGTGATTGACGCCAAATGTACCGGCTGTTCCGCCTGCGCCCGCGAGTGCCCGTATGACGCCATTGAGATGGGGCAGCGGGACGACGATACGGAGTTTGAATCGCTGGCTGTGGTCAGCCCCGGCAAGTGTACCGGCTGCGGCATTTGTATTGGGGCCTGCCATGACGACGCCATTGAACTGGATCGGTTGTATTCGGCGGTGGTGCGGCAGGATTTGCAGCGCACGTCGGCGCAGGGGCGGGCCGCCGGGCAGCCGCCGATTACGGTGTATATGTGCGACCGGCATGATGTGTTGGGCACGGTTCCGCCGGTGGACAAATCGCAGCCGATTGGCGGCTCGATTCCGCTGATGCAGGCGAAGCTGCCGCCGCGGGTCAATGTGGGCGTGTGGCGGGACAGTGAAGGCGAGGCGCATCCGGTAATTACGGCCGTCACCCCCTGCACCGGTATGCTCCATCCCAACTGGGTAGCCCAGGTCATCGAATCGGGCAGCGCGGGGGCGATTGTGGTGAGCTGCCCCATAGACGATTGTTCCCACCGGGAAGGGCCGCTCTGGATTGCCGACCGGCTGAAACGGCGGCGCACTTTCCGCAAGGGGAATACCCATTTTCTGGAACTGGCGCCGGGCAGCCAGAAGGAGGTGATGGGTTTGTGGGAGCAGATGGTGCGGGATGAAGAAGAGGCCAGGTTGGCGGCAACGGCCGTCGGTTCTGCCGCCGGGAAACAAGCGCCGCCGCCCCCGGCCCAAAAGCTGCGTTACCTGGCAGCCGGATTTACCGCCTTGCTGCTGATCTTTCTGGCGACGGCGTTTATTACGCAGACGGCCGTCAACCAACTCCCCGAACAAGGCCAACTGCGCGTCGTCATCAACCACGCCGGCGAACTGGTGAACAGCCTGGACAATCTGGACCCGGAAGTGGCCGCCAAACTGCCGGAAAACACCGATCCTTCCCTGGTTTTAGGCGGCGAGCGTTTCCCCGTGCGGCTGCAAGTTACAGTAGACGGTCAGTTGGCGCTGGAAGACACCTTTGAACCGGGCGGGCTGCGCCGGGAAGGTATTATCTTTGGCAATGAAGAAATATGGCTGCCGCCAGGCACGCATAACGTAGCCATTCAAATGATGGATGACGGCGAAACGTGGCGGCCCGTCTTTGCCGGCGAAATCACTGTCCCGGACGGAGGGGTAAGCAGCTTGATTTATGATGAAATTGAGGGTATGTTTGTAGAGAAAAGCGATTAGTACCAGTTTTCAGTAATCAGTATACAGTTTTCAGTATGGGCTGCCTCTGGAAAGCGCCCGCTGAAAACTGATGACTGACTTCTGGTTACTGGTACCAGGTAATTGGGCAATTACCAATTCAACATGAAACAACCAATCGTCGGCTATCATTTGGATGAAGAGGGTGTGTGGGTGGCGCGGCTGCAATGCCGCCACCAGCAGCACATTCGCCATAATCCGCCTTTGGTCAGCCGCCCGTGGGTGTTGACGCCGGAAGGTCGGGAACAGTTCATTGGTTTTGAGCTGGAGTGCAAGAAGTGTGATGAGGGGGCGCCGCGTGATTGGTGATATGGCTGTATTGACGCCGGACGTGTACGAAGTTGTATCCCGGTACTCCCTGCTGGAAGGGTTGCTGCCTGACGAGTGCCGGGATTTTGTGGCGCACGGCCGTTTCCGCCAAGTGCAGCAAGGAGCCTATTTCTTCCATCAGGACGAACCGGCCGACCTTTTTTATATCCTCATCAGCGGCCAGGTTAAACTAACCCAACTTACCCCCGACGGACATCAAGTCATTTTGCATTATTTCGGGCCGGGTGAAGGATTTGGCATCATCGTGGTGCTGGGGCAGATGGCGTATCCCGCTTCCGCCTACGCCCTGGAAGACTGCACAGCCCTTTCCTGGGATCGGGAAACGACGCAGGAGCTTATGCGAAAATATCCCGACATTGCCTTGAATGGTATGGAAATTGTGGCCCAGCGGTTTGCCATGCTGCAAAAGCGCTACCAGGAATTGGCAACGCAGCGGGTAGAGCAGCGCGTGGCCCTCACCTTGCTGCGGCTGGTGCGGCAATTTGGCAAACGCACGGAAGACGGCGTATTGATTGATATTGCCCTTTCCCGCCAGGATTTGGGTGAAATGGCCGGCACGAATTTATATAACGTCAGCCGCATCCTGCGCAAGTGGGAAAAGGCAGGAATTGTGTGTATCGGCCGTCAGCAGGTGGCCTTGTGCCAGCCACATGAATTGGTTGTAATCGCTGAAGGTATTTCCCGCTAAGTCCCCTTTGTTTGCGCTATCGCAAAGATTTCGACGGCAAAATCACGCATAATAGGATTGTGTGATACGTGAAATTGAAAATTGTCAATGTCGCTGTGCGACGGTTCGCCCAAAAATTGTGAACAAAGAAATCTTGCTGGAAGAATTAACTGTGGAAGAAATATTATCTCGTTGGCCGCAAACGGTGAGCGTGTTTAACCATTATTCTTCCTCCTGCATAGGCTGTGCCATTGCCCCGTTTTGTACCATCTCCGACGCCATAACGGCTTACGGTTTGCCTGAACGCGAATTTACGGCCGATTTGCAAGCAGCCATCGCGTCGGCTGATAAAGAAGAATAATTACGGCCGTTCCCCCGATTAAGTGGTATATCTCTCCATAAGTTGCTACCATATTGTCTAACTATCACCAGTAATCAGTTTTCAGTTTTCAGTTTTCAGTTTTCAGTGGGCGCTTACCAAAGGCAGGCCAACTGAAAACTGTGTACTGATTACTAAAAACTGATAAACGAGAGGCAGGGCATATGAGCGAAAAACGAGAGCAGGCAACGTTGGGCGGGGGGTGTTTTTGGTGTCTGGAAGCGATTTATCAGGATGTGGTGGGTGTGGAAAAGGTGGTGTCAGGGTATGCGGGGGGCACGGCCGTTAATCCCACGTATGAGGAGGTGTGTTACGGCCGTACCGGACACGCCGAAGTGGTGCAAATCACCTACGACCCGAAAATCATCTCTTACGAAGAACTGCTCTTCATCTTCTGGCGCATCCACGACCCGACCACGCCAAACCGGCAGGGGAACGACGTAGGGACGCAGTACCGTTCCATCATCCTCACCCACGACGAGACGCAGCGGCAGATTGCCGAAAAGTCAATGGCGGAAGCGGCTGCATTGTACTCCAATCCCATCGTGACAGAAATTGTGCCGCTGGAGATATTTTATCCGGCCGAAACGTACCACCAGAATTATTTCAACCAACACCGCTCCCAGCCGTACTGCCGGGCAGTGATTGACCCCAAAGTACGTAAATTCCGCAAATCGTTCCAGGATAAATTGAAAAGTTAGCGACGAAGAGAGTGGTTCAATCTTGATGAAGGTTCAGAAAATAAATCGGTAATCTTGCCTGGCGAATAAATTCGCGGCTAC
>JAJRTP010000435.1 GCA_024278255.1 Chloroflexota bacterium
CATCATTACGTCCAGAATGATGATGTCCGGATCGTGCTGCCGGGCCATCTCAATACCTTCACGGCCGTCTTCCGCTTCCAGGATTTTATAGCCGTCTGAACGCAGTTGGGCGCCAATGAGCAGGCGGTTTTCCGGGGCGTCATCTACAATAAGGATGCGTCCCGACGTTTTGGGCTGACTGCTTGTGTCACTCACGCGGGTGTTTGCTCCATCTGTATCTGTCCGTTTCTAACCAGCATATGCGCTGATTGCCGTAAAAATTCACCGGTAAACATACCTGGATCGGTCGCTGTGAGAATGGCTTGTTCGGCCTGGGAGACGGTGTTAAGCAAGGCAGAACGCCGCTGTTCGTCAAATTCAGCTACGACTTCATCCAGTAGTAAAACGGGCGTTTCTCCAGTCTGTTGTTTCATCCAGTTGATCTCAGCCAATTTTAACGCCAATATAGCACTGCGCTGTTGGCCGCGCGAACCAAAACTGCTCAGGTAACGGCCGTTCAGCAAAAAAGACCAGTCATCCCGGTGTGGCCCTACAATAGTCATACCGCGGGCAATTTCCGTGGCCGTCGCCTGTTCCAGAGCGGCGGCGAACCGGGTCTCAATTTGGGCCACATTCTCATGGTGGCTTTGCAGCCATTCCCCGGCAGCAGTCAGATCGGCCGTTTGCCGGTTTTGCTTTGCGGCCGCTTCCTCTAAGCGGGGCGCATATTGCAGGCGAATGGTCTCCCCACCCATCGTCAATTCTTCGTAATGAATGCGCTGCGCCTCGCGGGCCAGATCGGCCAGGAATACGGCCCGCCGGGCAAAAATCTGGCTGCCCAGACTGACCAGTTTTTCGGTGAAGATGACTAACATCTCCCGGCTGCCTGCCCCTTCGGCCAATTGGCGCAAAAGGGCGTTGCGCTGTTCCAATACTTTATTGTACGCCGACAAGGTGCGACAGTAAATAGGATCAATCTGGCAAAGGGTGATATTCAGGTATTTGCGCCGGTTGTTGGGCGGCCCGGTGATGAGTTGAACATCTTCCGGCAGGAAGAGAACAACGCGCAGGTTGCCCAGCAAATCCATCAGGCGCACTTTTCGCTTGTCTACCAGGGCTTCGCGGCGGAAACTGGTACGGCCGTTGCGCAGTTGGCGGCTTTTTTCCTGGATGAGGCGCATCTCCAAAAGGCGGCTGTCTCGTTCTGTTTCTATCTGGGCTACCAAACGGCCCACAATGACCGGATCGTCCGTTTGCTGGGCATCCCAGTTGATTAACTGGCTGTCTGTGTCGGCGTGCGGCGAGCGGGTAGTAGCCAGATAGTAAATCGCTTCCAGTAGGTTGGTTTTACCCTGGGCATTATCCCCGTGCAGCAGTGTAGGGCCTGGCGGCAGGGCCAGTTCTAAACGGCCGTAATTCCTGAAATTCGTCAAAGACAGATGTGTAATAACCATGGAAGTTTAATGTCTACTCGACTACTCGTCGTCAATAGTAACCCAAAACCAACCCAGCGGCGAGAGGTGCAGCCGAGAGTGAAATCAAATTATCATAATTTCTGTAATCCGATTGACAAGATGAAGAGGTAGTCAGGCGACAGGGTAATACAGTTATCACTCTGTCACCTTTTCCCCTTGTCACCTTGTCACAGGTAAAAGCGCATGTTATCCTATACTCACTTTGTTAAATGTTCCAGAAGGAGTGGCTGATGGCCCAAAACGGCAGCACAAATCGCTCACCATTACGAATAATTCTTCTGTTTATCCTGGTTATTATTGTATCATTGGCAATTGGCCTGTACGCTGCGCCGCGGTTGGTGCCTGCGCCCCAAATCGGCCTTATCCGCCTTAATTATGAAATCAATAACCAGACAGCGTATGAATTTAGCCAGCAATTGACTTACGCCCGTAATGATCCGGCTATCAAAGCCGTGGTCGTGGTGATCAACAGCCCCGGCGGTACCGCTTCGGACAGTGAAAATCTGTACCTGGAGGTGCTGGATGCCCGGCAGGATATGCCGGTAGTAGCTACAGTGGATTTTTTGGCCGCCAGCGGCGCGTATTACCTGGCGGCGGCTACGGACGCCGTTTACGCCAAACCGGGTTCGGCCATCGGCAGCATCGGCGTCATCACTTTTTTGCCGGATGGGGTGTTTATTGATGAAGATTTGCTGACGACGGGGCCGTACAAGAGTTTTGGCGGCACGCGGGACGGCTTCATACGCCGCACGGAGACATTGAAGTTTGCCTTTTTGGATGCAGTGGCTAACGGCCGTGGCGAGCGTTTGCAAGCCGATCTGGACTTTTTATCCCGCGCCGAAATTTTTGACGGGGTACGGGCCGAAGAACTGGGCCTGATTGACGGCATTCGTTCTACCACGGAAGCGATTGATGAGGCGGCCAATCTGGCCGGTTTGCGGGATTATGAGACGGTGGAGTTGTACCCGTTGACGTTTGGCGAGGATGAATTTACGGCCGTCACCTACCAGGCTCCCCCCATTGACACCGAGCGCCTCTGGGCCATCCCCACCGACCTGCCACCCGGATTTTATTATCGCTACATGGATTTTACTCGCTAAGACAGGATTTGATTATGCGCCGAGGAATTATTGCCATCGTTATTTTTGTAATTTTGCTGGTGCTGCCCAGTGCCATTCGCTATGGGCGGTATAACCAACTGGGCGGTACGGAGCGGGCCACACCCCCGGCCTACGATCCGGCCGACTCTGTGGAGAGCGTGCCCACACCGGCCGCTGCCAGCTTTGCGGATAATCCACAAGTAGTGGACGGGGTTGTTTTGCTGGATCAGGCCCATAACAACTTGTTTGAAATGAAGGATATTGATTATTTGCACGGCCGTTTATCCGCCCGCGGCATCAACCTCATCCCTTTTACAGGGGGCGATTTGGTCAGCGCCCTGCGCGGCGTCAATGCCTTTATCAGTATTGTACCCCTGGCCGAATACAGCCCGGATGAAGTACAGGCTGTTTCTGATTTTGTGGGGCGCGGCGGCCGTTTGCTGATGGTAGGAGACCCCACTCGCTTCAATGTGAGTTTTGACGAGGAATCGCTGGATTTCAGCATCCTGATTGAAGATGACCAGATTCCGCTTAACTCGCTGTCCAACACGTTTGACATCGTGTTCAAAGGAGACTACCTGTACAACACCCTGGAAAACGAAGGTAACTTCCGCAACATTATCCTCAAAGAAGCAGGGATAGGCGAGAGCAGCCTGACAGCGGGGGTAAAGCAGTTGGCCTTTTACGGGGCGCATTCCCTGGATTTGGGGCCGGACAGCGAGCCTTTGCTGGCGGGAGACGACAACACCTGGTCCTCGGCCACGGATCGGCCCGGCGGCCTGACGCTGGCAGCTACCAGCCAGAACGGCCGTGTCCTGGCCCTGGGCGACATTCATTTTATCGGCGAACCGTACTACACTGTGTATGACAACGGCCGTTTCATCGCCCAGATTGCCGATTTTCTGGCCGAACCCGGCCGCGAGTTCATTCTTAACGATTTCCCCTACTTCTTCGCGGATGAAGTGAACCTGGTTTACACCGACCAGCCCGACCTGGGCGCCGAAGCCTTCGCCGACATCATCCCCCTGCAAAAAGCGTTCCAGCGCATCGGCAAAGCCCTCAACCTGGCCGGTAAAGCTGACACTAAAATAGATACCTTTTACCTGGGTTTATACAACCAATCAGACGACGTGACCGATATTTTAGAAGCACACGGCGTCACCCTGCTGATCGAGCCGCCCATCCTGACCGAAGAGGAGCAAAAAGCGCTGGAAGAAGAGGCAGACAACGAAAATGGCAATGAGAATGACGCCGAAGACGCCAACAATGACAACGGCGACAACGGCAACGAAAATGAAGCCGAAGAAGAAATCAGCCAAACCCGCATCATCCAGTCCGCTTTGGGCAATGTGCAGATGTCCGGCATGGCCTTAATTTTGCTGGATGAGAGCGGCGGGCAGCGCAATCTGGTGGTGTTGGCTGCCAGCAAAGATGGCCTGCGCAGCGCCAGCGACCGGCTGCTAAACCTGATTCCCCTGAACGCAGATTATGCGATGGAGGGCTGCCTCATTCAGGACAATTTGGCTTTGTGCCCCACGGGTATTGCGGATGAAGAGGTAGAAGCAGAACTGTTGACGGGAGGCACGGCCGTATCCCCCACAGAAGAAACCCAACCACCTGAAGACGTCGTCCTCCCCCCGGACCTCAACGCCGAAAGTCAGGGCGTCATTGGCCTGGACGAGACCGTGGAAGCCACCCTGGAACCGGGCGTCAACCATGCCTGGACATTCACTCAAGGCCCGGTCACACTAGATATTTCTCTGGCTGTCAGCGAAGAGATGGACGGCGTCATCGAACTGTACAGCCCGGATGGTGAGCTGCTGCGCATCGGCGATGGCGGTGGCACCGGCGCTGATGAGGAAATTTTGGGCGCCGAAATCGCCGATGACGGCGTTTATACCATCGTTATCCGGGACTTCTTTGGCAACGGCGGGAGCTACAGCCTGACCGTCAGCGAAACAGTAGGCCCGCTGGATGACGGTGAACTCAATATCTTCTACTTCATTGATGATGACGGCACGCCCATCGGTGAAGGCTTTACCAGCACAGACGTGCTGCTGGGAATACTGCTGGCGCAGCAGTATGAAGTACAGGTCTGGTCATCCCTGGCCGATGGCCCTTTGCAGGATGATACGTTGGACGGGTCAGATTTTCTCATCTGGGATTCGGGTGATTACAAGACAGAAGAAGGATTTGCCGACCCGGATGCCAACGTCATCTTCAGCTATCTGGACAGCGGCAATCCGGTATTCATCACCGGTTCTTCGCCGGCAATTATCGGCGATATTGAGCTGGCCCCCATAGGCGATGTAGATATCGTCAGCAGTGACAGTGTGTTGGTCGCCGGCTTTACGCCCGGCGAGATCATTCTACTGAACGGCGTTTATGAGACGGCGCTTTCTGACCTGTTGGTCGAAGACACCGATTCCGGCAGCACACCTTTCCTCCTGCGCGGCCCCGCCAGTGAAGGCTCCGGCAACGTCGCCGCTTTGGCTACCACAGATTCCTTCAGCAACCAGCAATCCGTTTTTATGCTGTTCCCCTTTGCCGTCCTGCCGGAAGAGGCCCAAACGACGTTATTCGACAATTTGATGGCCTGGTTTGGCTACGCTAATTGATGATAAGGTGACAAGATGAAAGGGTGAAGAATCTCACCTTGTCACCTTGTCACCCCTTCACCTTGTCATCCTCCGCAAAATTGCACGTGCAATTGATCCCCCGCACAGGTAAAATAGAGCCTTGTGATGGATCAACCGGATATTGTCTTCATTGTCCTGGACACACAGCGGGCCGACCGCCTGGGCTGTTACGGACACAAAAAAGCAGTGACGCCACATTTAGATCGCTTTGCGGCCGAAGGGGTTTTGTTTGAGCAGGCAATTTCGCCGGCGCAGTGGACGATTCCCAGCCATGGCTCGTTGTTTACCGGCCTATACCCCACAGCCCATCAACTCATCCAGGCCAACCAAAGCCTGACGGCGGATCGGCCCCATCTGGCAGAAATTTTGGGACAGGCGGGGTACGAGACGATTGGCTTTTGCAATAATCCGCTGGTAGGGGTGCTGAATAACGGTCTAAAACGGGGCTTTGAGACGTTTTATAACTATGGCGGCGCATTCCCCAGTACACCGAATCACTCGTCCCGGCTGCCACGGCCGTTCAACCATCTCGCCGAATCGTACACCCAATTTTTGCGCCGCATTTCCTATCCCATCCAAAACACCTTCGGCCAATCTGATCTGGCATTCCGTTTGTCGCTGAACGCCTGGGCCACACCGCTGTGGTCTAAGTTTGCCAATTTCAAGGGGCAGAATCAACGTTCTGTGCAGGATGTGAGTTATTATTTACGGCAGCGGGGGGAGGAACGGCCGTTATTCCTCTTCCTCAATCTGATGGAAACGCACCTGCCCTTCTGGCCGCCTGGGGAATACGTAGACAAAATTGCGCCATACTTCCGTGAGAGTCGGGCAGCGCGGGAGATTATGCGTACCTGGAACCGGGAAGCATACCGTTGGGCCGCTCCTTTGGCGGAACCATTAGGCGAACTGGAAAGCCAGGTTTTGAGCGATATGTACGACGCCGAAGTGGCTTACCAGGATGATTATCTGGGCGAACTTTTCGACGTGCTGGCTGACCGGCCCAATGCAGACAATACGCTGACCGTCATCGTCAGCGATCACGGGGACGGGCTGGGTGAGCATGGCTATATGGGGCACGCCTTTGTGGCTTACCAGGAGCTGGTGCATGTGCCGCTCCTGATGCAGTGGCCCAAACGCCTGCCCCAACCGGCCCGCATCGCCACGCCGGTGAGTACACGCCGGGTCTTTCACACGATTCTGGAGGCGGCGGGGCGGCTGCCGGATACGGCCGTCGTCGAGCCAACTTCTGTGCGCGGTCTGACACTGCTCAATTCGGTACACGGCCGTGACCCGGAAAACGGCGTCGCTTACAGTGAAGTCTATCCCCCCATGACCTTTGTGCGGGCGATTGAAAGCCGGCAGCCTCATCTGCTGGAGCAGTTTCGCTGTTTGGCTGTGCGCAAAGCAGTGGTGCGTCAGACGGACAGCGGTGGAAGGGATAACACATTCAAGCTGATTCAGGTAGATGAGACGCCAGACGAGATGTTTGACCTGGCGACCGATCCGCGGGAACTGGATGATGTGCTGGACGAGATGGGGGATACGGCCGTAACCCTCAACCAGGAGATCAACCGCATCAGCGCCAACACCCAACGCCAGCGGGACAATCTGGCAACGGGCGGCGAAATAGAAATAGACGAACAATTAACCCAACGCCTGCGCGGGTTGGGCTACATCGAGTGAGGTTTTCTTATGCTGGATTTTTTGCAAATTGACAGAGTAGCGATTAACCTGCCCTTTTGGCCGTATCAGATTTTTTGGTACGGCATCATTATTGTCATTGGCATCGCCATTGGCGCCTGGTGGGCTGCCCGCGAACTGCGGAAGCGGGGATACGGCGAGAAGGATATTGATACTTTTTACACCGGTTTGATTGTCGTCGTCTTTTCCGGCTATTTCTTTGCCCGGCTGACTTACGTCATTCTGGACATGATTGACGGCGGGCAGTACAACACCTTAAGCGATGTGCTGAATATCCGGGCTGGCGGCGTGAACATTCTGGGCGGCTTTATGGGTGCGGCCGTCGTCGGTTGGATTTTTGCCAAGTGGAAACGGGTTAAAATCTGGGATTACGCGGACGTGGCCGGGCCGGCTTTGCTGATTGCCCAGGCTATCGGCCGTTGGGGTAATTTCATCAACCAGGAGCTTTACGGCCCGCCTACAGATTTGCCCTGGGGCATCCTCATCGAACCCCAATACCGCCTGCTGGAATATAGCAACCTGGTGGAATACCCGCCGGAAACCCGCTTTCATCCCACTTTTTTGTACGAATCTATTGCCCTCTTTGTCGGCTTTATCCTGCTGGTGTGGCTGAACGGCCGTTACCGGGACAAATGGCCGTCGGGTACACTGTTTGGCATCTTCCTCGTCTGGTGGGGCGGCAACCGGGCCTGGATTGAACTGTTCCGCCCCGATCAAGCCACGGTGGGCAACACATTCATCACTTATTCTATGCTTATGTCAATTGGTTTGGCCCTGATTGGCGTGTATATCATCCTCTCCCGTAACAAGAAACTGCCCAAATCGTCTCGCCCCAAGAAGAAAAAACGGCCCGTAAAGCCAAAACCAAAGAGAGGGTGATTGAGTAGCTGATAATTGGGTAACATATCCCATTCTTTAGGTATAATTGGGTAAAATGATAGTATCTATTTATTTTGTCGAGAGAATTCTGCACGTTAAAACAATTGCGTTAGGTGAGGAAAAATATGGAGATTCACGAACTCGTCGTTGAGATGAAAATACTTGAGCGCCGACTTACCTTGTATGAAGAAAAGTATGGCATTCTAAGCGAAAACTTTTATCAGGCGCTGATGAATGGGCAGCTCGAAGACTATGATGAATATGACGAAACACGCGCTGATTTTAGCCGCTGGAAAGGCATTTATGAAACATGGCAGCGACGCAAACAAAAATATGACGCCCAAATCAAAAAGCAGAATATTGTAGATTCGCTGCGCTTCCAGCCCGCCTATTAACATGTCCCAAAATCCTCTTGGTTCCCTTGCTGATTACAGTCATTTTTTGGCAAAATTGTTGAACCGGCCAAACATAGCGCGTTCCACGATAACTGTTTGGTCTGCCAGTCCTTATACTGGTATTGCTGAAGGGGAGTTGTTTTTTACCGGCGGGCTTCGCTTGCGTATGCGTGAAGAAATTGATTTTGAGGATCAACTGATTACATCCTATGGGTATGAAATTTACCAGGCAGTCGAGAAATTGTATTGGTATGATGATTTTCCCCATCCAAATGATCCGACATTGGCCTCAACATACCCACACCACAAGCATGTGCCGCCTAACATCAAACGAAATCGTATACCCGCGCCGGGTTTGAGCTTTGACAGACCCAATTTACCCCAGATTATTGAAGAGATGGAACAGTTGATCTCCCGTCATCAAACAGGTGAATCGTAAAAATGAAAATAAATTTATATGACAAGGTCGGCGATTTAGCCCTCACTTTTGACGACGTACTGCTGACGCCCGGCTATTCGGCCGTGTTGCCGGCCGAAGTGAATTTACGCACCCGGCTGGCAGGGGACATCTGGCTGAATCTGCCCGTCCTGTCGGCGGCAATGGATACGGTGACAGAAGCGCAAATGGCGATTGGTCTGGCCCGTTTGGGCGGCATTGGCGTCATTCACCGCAACCTGTCGCCGGAAGCGCAGGCAGAAGAAGTGGACAAGGTGAAACGCTCCCAGTCGGGCATGATTGTAGACCCGGTAACGCTGCGGGCAGACAATACGCTGGCGGATGCGGAAGCGTTGATGAGCCGCTACCACATTTCCGGCGTACCGATTACGGAAGAGGACGGCCGTCTCGTAGGCATCCTCACCAACCGAGACACCCGCTTTGTAAAACCGGAACAGCAGCCTGTCTCTGAGTTTATGACCCACGAAAATCTGGTAACCGCCTCGGTCGGCACCACACTGGAAGAAGCCAAAGAAATTTTACACGCCCATCGCATTGAAAAACTGCCCCTGGTGGATGGGAACGGCCGTCTCAAGGGCCTCATCACCGTCAAAGACATTCTGAAACGGGTAGATTATCCCCAGGAAGTGACGGACGACAGCGGCCGTCTCGTTTGCGCGGCGGCGATTGGCGTGGGAGAGAAAGGGCTGGCTCGTATGGAGCAGTTGGTGCAGGCCGGCGTGGACGTTATTGTGATGGACACGGCACACGGTCACACGACGCTGGTGCTGGATACTGTGCGAGAAATCAAAGCCCGCCATCCCCAACTGACGGTAATTGCCGGGAATGTGGCTACGGCCGACGGTGTGCGTGATCTGGCAAAGGCCGGAGCGGATGCCGTCAAAGTGGGTATTGGTGCGGGATCTATTTGTACGACGCGCATTGTGGCCGGGGCGGGGATGCCTCAGTTTACGGCCGTGCTGGAATGCGCCGCCGCAGCCCACAAACACGACATCCCCTGCATTGCCGACGGCGGCATCAAATACAGCGGCGA
>JAJRTP010000436.1 GCA_024278255.1 Chloroflexota bacterium
AAAAATGAGCAGCGAGTTCAGCAGTTTGGCAATGAAACCTGTGTCAACACTTAAATCAAACAGGTCTACCAGCAAATCGTGAATGAACTGGGCAATGGTTTCCAGCATAGCTTAAAGTTTACCCCAGAGCGGCTTTTCTGAAAAACAGAGAGGCAATTACTCCTCTGGTCTCACAATCTCCACCCGCACCCCCGCTTCCGTTTGGATTTGCCGGGCCAACTGCTCAATGGCGTCATCGCCAAAGACGTTGGCTGTCGTGCCTCGCGGCGCACCCAGCATGAGCAAATCGGCCTCTACTTCCCGTACAAAGCGGATGATTTCCTGGGGGACGCTTCCCTCGCGGATGGAGACGTTGCTGGTCAGGTGTTCGGCATCGGCTCGTTTTTGGGCAATGCGCAGCAAGGTGTTGCCCATCCAATGGAGTTCGGCGAGTACGGCCGTTTTTAACCCCGCGTCAATGTCCTCATCCAGGCTGTTCGGGTCCGCCACATACAAAAAATTCAACGGGCTGTCCGCTTCCTTCGCCCGCTGAATAGCCGCCGCCTGCACCGCCCGGCTGCCCTCCCCACCCCGTGTCGCGCATACAATAGACCCCATAGCTGCCTCAATCTGCCTCAATCTGCCTCAATCTGCCTCATCTCCCAGCCCCCGATTCTCTTTCAATATTTCCATTGCTGCCAGCCGGTTGTTTAACGATTCAATCAGTTCGTGATACACGTCGTCCGATACTAGGCCGCGGCGCAGCGCATCCCCTATTGCGCTGCGTTCCGCCTTCAGCACATCTTCCCGCGCCTGCAAAAATAACTCCTGCTCCAGTTCCGGGTACACTTCCAAATGTTCCAGGAGTGCCTGCATATTGTCCTCGATTTTCCCGTCGTACACCTGCCGCATCGCTTCCCACATCTCTTTGTAGAGGATGCCCTCGTTGTACAAACGATCCAGTTCCTGTTGGCCGGCCCATTGGGCGTAGAGCCGCGCCTGCCGCCGCTGCATTTCTACTCGCTTGCCCGATCTGGCCGCCAGTCCCAGCCGCTTGATGACGCGATCAATCGTCGTGCCCTGCACCAGTAGAGTAAACAGCACCACGCCGAAGGTCATTACCCGCAGTTCGGTGGCAAATGTCGCCCCAAAAATATGCCCATCCAGGGAAAGGGCCAGCGCCAGACTGATAGCGCCGCGCAGGCCGCCCCAAAACATGACATTGCGATAGGGGAGGGGGATGCGTTTGCCGGGTTGGATACGGCCGTAACCCCACGTCAACGTATACACCACAATCGCCCGGCTCACCAGCACCGCAACCACCGCCACTACAATCGGCACAATAAACAAGCGTAAGTCCGCCAGATTGATTTCCAGCCCAATCGCCAAAAAGATAATCGAGTTGGTGATGTACGCCGCAAATTCCCAGAAATTCTCCAGCGTCAGGCGCGTTGTGGGTGACGTGTTTTGCAAGCCGATGTTGCCCACCATCAAGCCTGCTGCCACCACCGCCAAAATGCCGCTGAAATGCAAATCAGGCACGCCCACAAACTTGCCAAACGACTCGGCAATGACATACGCGCCAAAAGCCAGCGCCACCGTCGTCGTCGTTTCGATCAGGTTGTCATCCACGTTTTTCAGGATGAGTGACGAGACGATGTAGCCCAATACCAAGCCCACCGCCAGCCCGCCCAGCGAGACGACCACAAACTGCTGCAAAGCCTGCCCCGGCCCAAAAGAATCAATGCCCAGCAATCCGGCCGTCAGCGCCAGATTGAACAGGACGATGGCCGTACCGTCATTGAACAGACTTTCCCCTTCCACCATAATGCTCAACCGCTTGCTCACCCCCAGGCTGCGGAAAAAGGAGATGACAGAAACGGGGTCTGTAGCGCTGATGAGCGCCCCAAAAGCCAACGCTGCCGCCAGGGGAATGCCCAAAAACTGCATTACTGCCCCGCCCACAATGATGGTGCTTAACAACGTGCCCACTACCGCCAGCAGAGCAATAATGCCTAAATCCGATTGCAGCCGATTCCACGGAATATTGAGCGTGGCTTCAAACAGCAGCGGCGGCACCAACACCGCCAGAATCACATCCGCGCCAAAGTCCAAATTGAGGAAGTTGGGCATGAGCGCCAGCCCCAGCCCTACCACCACCAGCGCTGTGGTGTAGGGAATCCGCTGAAACCGCCGCACAAAGATAGCCACAAAGGCGGCAATAAACAGCAGAACAACCAGCCCCAGTTCGGCCTGAATAATGTTGCTTTCTTGAGCTAATTGAAGAAGATTCATCGAATTCCCTTTATGTCAATCCGAAATTGTTATACCACTTCGTATTGGCTCAAATCCACTGCCCCGTATTCCCCGCGCAAGAACTTCGCCTTATCTGCACCCCAGGGAATGGTGCAGTCAAAGCCGGCTTTGGCCGTGCGGCTCTTTTGGCCGGGAACGTGCTGGCCGGACGGGTCGAGGGAGCTGCCCGGCTGGTTCTCAAAAATTATCAGGTCTTTGTCTGCCTGAAAGCGGGTAGCCATCGCCCATTCCACCTGCGCCGGGTCGTAAATGTCCACGTCCGTATCTACCACCCAGACGTGTTTGAGGGAGCCGTGTCCCTTGTATGCTGCTTCAATGGCACGACGGCCGTCCTCCGGCCCCTGCTTCTCAATTTGCACCACCGCGTGCAGCCAGGACGCGCCTCCCGGCGTAATTACTGCGCCGGTACAGCGGGCTACTTTGTTCACCTCGTTAAAAATCGTTGGCTCCTTGGGCATCCCCATCAAAATTTTGTGTTCCAGGCCGCCGGGCAGCAGGGCGTGGTAAATGGGATCGCGCCGGTGAGTGATCAGGTCAATTTCAATGATCGGCTGCTGCCGCACAATGTCCATCGTCTCCGTCAAATCCATAAACGGCCCTTCGGCGTGCGTCTGGCGCAGGATGCGGCCTTCCAGGACAATTTCCGCGTCGGCGGGCACAGCCAGATCGTTGGTCAAGCATTTGACCAGCGGCGTGGGAAACAGCGCATTAGCCACGGCCAATTCGTCCACATCCGGCGGCGGCCCCATGGAAGCAGCCAGCAGGACAGCCTGGGAAACACCGATGCAGATGGCGACGGGCAGGTCGCCGTCCACTTTCTGCATGGCGTTATACGTGCCGCGCCGCTCAATGATGCGGGCGGCAAAGCGGCGCTCATCCAGCCGCAGCAGACGATGAAAACACATGTTACGGCCGTAATCCACATCTTCCGTAATCACCACATTACTGGCCACATAATGCCCCGCATCTTCCGGTAAATGGAATAAAATAGGCAGATCATACAAATTGACATCCTCTATAATCACTTCCTGGCAGGGAGCCGATTCCACCAGCGGCGGCGGGATGGGCTGCTCGTTGGCCTGGGCCAGATGGGGCAGCAAATCCGGCAGCGGTACATCCAGCGCCATGCTGAAATAGCGCCGGTCAGAGCAAATGCCGGACACAATGCGCCAATCGGGATAATTTTTGATATGGTTAAACAGGATCGGCCGGCCTTCCAACGCATGAGCCACATTAGCCAGCTCAAAAGTGGTGTCCACCGGGGTTTCCATGGTGACCAAATCACCGCTGCCGGCGGCCTGATCTAAAAATGTACGCAGACTCATTATTCACTCCTTCTTCATCCTTGAAGATGGCTACCGTAGGGTTCTTAACCAAATTGAGTTGGGAAACCTGTAGCCAAACCGTCTAATCTATTCTAAACTGGTTAGCTGATAGCAGCGAATAGTGGACCACGGATTTTGCGGATGTTATGGATTTTCACGGATTGAGCCGTGTTTATCCGTCCCATTTGCGTTTATCCGTGGTAAAAAACAGGAGCAGGACATGAAAGCAAAACGGCCGTTACTCTTTTTCGTTTCGATATTATTTATGGTTTCCCTGGCGTGCAACGCTTTTGCCGGGAACAGTGAACCGGCTTTGGAACTGCCGCCGCCGCTGGTAACGACCGAACCGGGGGCGACGCCGGTTTCCGGGCTGGCCCCTACGGCGACCTTGCCTTCAGATGCGCCGGTCAGCAGCACGGCCGTACCCGGCAGTGCCACCGTTGCCATTCTGGTAGACCTCAACATCCGTTCCGGTCCTGGCGTGGTGTATGATCGTATCGGTTTTTTCACCAAAGGGGCCACCGTACCGGCATTGGGGCGCGATCCTGCTTCTGGCTGGTGGCTGGTGCAGTGCCCGCCCCACATCAGCGCCCCGCAGTGCTGGGTGTCTGGCGGCCCGCAGTACACCCAGCCTAACAATGCGGATGGTGTTCCTGTTGCGCCAGCCCCGCCTACGCCTACACCCATTCCCACCAATACGCCGGAACCGACGGCCGTAGCGGATACAGCCATTGCCCGTTCCGCATTTCTGGCTTACACAGATGATGACGGCTTGTGGGTGCAGCCATTAGACATGAGCGCCGACCCGCCCGCGCCTGCCGGAGACGCGATCAACGTCGCTGCCGATCCGGACGTCGAGAAAATCCTCATTTCGCCGGACGGCCGCCGCCTGGCCTATCTTAGCCGCGTCGGCGCGTCCAACACGTTGAACGTGGTTAACGCAGACGGCAGCGGGCTGGCAACGCTGGTCAACGCCGCCGACCTGCCCGCGCCGGAAGATGCGGGCAGCGTGGCTGTGCGCATTAGCCAGATTGCCTGGCTGCCGGACGGCCGTACCCTGGCCTTTAACAGCGCGTGGGTTGGTCTGGAAGGGCCGGGCAGCGGCAGTATGCTGGATTTGTACACAGTAACGGTGGATGGGGATATGACGGCCGTATTTCCCCCAGGCAGCGGCGGAGCCACATTTGCTATCTCCCCGGACGGCCGTCAGGTTGTTTTTGGCCTGCCTGAATCTGTGGTGCGGGCCAACGTGGATGGCACAGGTTCAGAAACGGTCATTGAGTTTGACTACATCAACACGTCCAGCGAATTTACTTACGCGCCCCGCGCCCAATGGACGGCCAACGGCAGCGCGGCTTACATTGCCGTCCCTGACGCCGATCCCTGGGCGGCGGGAGCCGGAGCGGCGCTTTACCGGATACCTGTGGGGGATACGGCCGTGGAAATCGGATCCGTGTTGGGCAACACCCTTTTCAACCCTGTGCAATGGACGCCCAACGGCGACACGCTGGCTTACGTCCAACTCATAAGCGGCGGCCCATCCGAACAAGCCCTCACCCTGGCTGATGGTGATGGGCAAAATCCCGCCTCCTACCGCGTCGGTGACCAACTGTTCCTGCACGACTGGAATCCAGCCGGGACGCATTTTCTGTATGCGGGCAACGGTTTCTACGCCATCGGCCAACCCGGCGAAAGCCCCGTCGAGATAATCATTCCCGTCGGCACGGCCGGGATGGCCTGGCTGAACAGCGACAATTTTGTCGCTGCCAACGGCTCCGGCGGCGTCTGGAACCTGAGCAGCGGCAACTTGTCCGGCGATTCCGAAACGCTCGCCACCGCCAACATCAATTTCATCCAGTTTGATGTTTGGGCGCCATAAATGTGAGCGGGGCAGATTGTCCGGGATATGGCCGTTGACAATTTGTTCGTTATTTACTAGAATATGACCAGAGACATGACCATAGTCATATCGAAATTGATGAGGCAATGAAATGGAAACAATTTCCAAAAGTAAATTGAAGGCGAATATGTTGCAAGTATTTCGTGAACTGGAAGCCAGCGGCCAAACGCTCATTGTCACAGATCGCAGCAGGCCGGTCTTAAAAATTGTGCCTATTAGAGAACGCAGCTCTGTTGATGAACTCTTTGGCCCTTGGCGAGATCAGGTTGTTATACATGAAGATTTGGACTTGCCGACTCAGGATGAATGGGAAGAATTGCCGTGATATTGCTGGATACATCTGCCCTGATTTACTGGACGCTTGCTCCGGTCAAATTAACCCGCCCAGCATTTCAGGCGATTCAGGAAGCAGAGACTATCAACGTTTGCTCAATTTCTATTTGGGAGTTAGGGATCAAAGTTAAAAAAGGTCATCTAACTATCCCGGTAACTTTATCTGAATATGTGATTAGACTAAAGGAAACGGAAAAAGTTGTTATTTTGCCGGTAGACGAGAGGATATGGCTGGCAAATCTTGCTTTGGATTGGCCTCATAAAGACCCGGCTGATCGCACAATTGTAGCCACGGCACAATCATTGGGATGCCCCCTCATTACGTCAGACCGTATGATTGCCGAGTTTTACCCCAAAACCATCTGGTAAAATTGTTTGTTCTCACAATAAGCCAAATTACCAGTCACCAATCACTTCCCAAACCTATCTTCACTGCGTGGCCGGAAAAAGAGACGGATGGGAACGCCGGTAAAAGGCCACTGTTCCCGCAAGCGGTTTTCCAGATACCGTTTATAACTGAAATTGACCCATTCCGGCTTGTTCACAAAGAAAACAAAGGTGGGTGGGGCCACAGAAGGCTGCGTCATATAGAAAAACTTCACCCGCTTACCCCCCTTGCTCGGCGGCGGATGGCCGGCCACGGCATCCCGCATAAATTTATTCAGGGCGCTGGTCTGGATGCGTTGCAGCCGCGCCTCCTGCACCTCTAAAACGGTCGAGAATATCTTGTTCACCCGCTGGCCTGTTTTGGCAGAGATGAAAATGATGGGCGCGTAGGGAATAAAATTTAATTCGCGGTGCAAATCCTGCTCGTATTCATAGATGGTGTAGGCATCTTTTACCACCAGATCCCACTTATTCACCAAAACAATTACCCCCACTGACTCTTCTGTTAGCATCCCGGCGATGTGCAAATCCTGGGCGGTGATGCCTTCTTCGGCGTCAATGAGCAGGAGGGCTACGTCGGCTCGTTTCAGGGCACGCATGGCTCGTAGGACGCTGTACTTTTCCACACCAGGATCAATCCGGCCGCGCCGCCGGATACCGGCCGTATCAATTAGCGTAAATTCTTGGCCGTGCCATTTTAGTTTGGTGTCTATGGCGTCCCGCGTCGTCCCGGCAATGGGGCTGACAATGGCTCGCTCCTCGCCAATCAGCTTGTTCAACAGGGTGGATTTGCCCACGTTGGGGCGACCCAGCAGAGCAATTCTAATGGAGTCGTCTTCCTCATCGTCCGGGGCCATAGGGGGAATGGCTTCGACGATGGCGTCCAGCAAGTCGCCTGTACCGTAGCCATGCAGGGAGGAGATGGGAAACACTTCACCCAAAGCCAGTTCGTAAAATTCGTAGGCGTTGTCCTGGAGTTTGCTGGATTCCAGTTTGTTGGCGGCAATGATGACTGGTTTGTCTGACTGGCGTAAAATGTCGGCTACTTCCCGGTCGGCGGCCGTTAGCCCGGCCTGACCATCTACCACCTGGACAATAATATCTGCATCCTGAATGGCAATGCGTGCCTGTTGGCGAATCAGGGGCAGAAATTGCGCGGAATCTTCGGACAGGGGGTCGGTGTTCCAGCCGCTGCTCACTTCAATGCCGCCGGTATCTACCAGGGAGAAGGCCACGCCATTCCACTCGCTGTCCGCGTAGAGACGGTCGCGGGTGGTACCGGGCACTTCGGAGACAACAGCCAGGCGCTGGCGGATAATGCGGTTAAACAAGGTGGACTTGCCCACGTTGGGGCGGCCCACCAGGGCAACTAACGGTTTTATACTCATAATACGTCTTCTCTTTGCTTTACAGGGATTCGGGGAAGATTGGCGTATTGCGTATTTTGTATTGCGTAACAATCTGACGTTACCCAATACGAAATACGCAATACGTTCTCACCATCCGTTTTTGCTGTCGAGGGTATATTATACCGCATAGATGACGTATCTGTTAAAGGCAGGGTACCGGTGATTTCTTCTGTGGTGGTGAGGGAGCGGGTGATTTCTACGGAGACCAGGGATGGTTGGATGGAACGCAATTCCAGCCCGCGATCCGGGAAATCTACTGTGGGTTCCAACCCGTAAACGCCTTCTTCCAGACCAAACACGTCCACTGTGACCCGTACTTCCTCATCCAGCAAGGCTTCCAGAATGGGGGAGGGGCCGAACAGGACAACCCGCACAGATTCGGGGTCGAGGATGGCTGCCATATCTTCGTCCAGTCCCTGAACTTTGATGAGTTCGTTGAAGATTTTGGTGCTGCGGAAGGGTTCGATGCGCACGGTGGCGGTAAATTCCTGCCCAGTGTCTATTTCGATGCCGTTGGGCAGGACCAAAGCTACCTGGCTCTGGAAGCTTTCGGTGAGGCCGGTAATGTCTATCGGTTCGGTCTTGACGTTGAAAGGGAGCTGCAGGAGTGACGGCCGTCCCGTAACCAACACACTGGGCGGCTCCACACTGGCGCTGAGCAAACGATAGCCGGGAGCCGGCTCGCCCATCACGTCCACCGTAATAATCTTCTCCGTAAAATCGGCCGATTCCCGGATGGGGATGGTCACTTCTACCTCATCCACACTCAAATCCAGGTTGCGGGTGCTGGCCACGCGCCCCTGCCGGTCATAAAATATGGGCTGCTTCGTAGCCACGATGGTTTGTTTTTCATCATTCAAAAAGACCGTTACCTGGGCAAAATCCAGCGCATCTACTTCGGATTGAATCCCGGTGACGGTAATAAATTTCGGGTCAACCAATTCCTCGTCCCGTGTATGCCCTCTGGCGACTGAACCGCGAATATCTACCCGGACGGGAATATCGCGGGATACTTTTTGCTCCAGGTATACTTCCAACTGATCCGGCGCCGGCGGGTCGAGGGTGATGTCCGGCTTGTCGGTTTGCACGGTGATGGGAACGGTCTGGGGCGTACCATAGGGCACATCGGTCAAATCGACAATGGCGGCAAAATCATCTACGGACAGGTCGGAAACAACGGAGGTGCGGCCTTCATAAGCCACCAGCACGGTCTGGTTAGGGTTGGCGGGTTGGAGCATTACGACGTTATCAGGCAAACCGATATAGGTAACAGGCAGTTGGATGGTGCGGCGTATCAGGGGGTCTTCGGCCTGGACGGCGTTAATCCAGATGACGACAGCCAAAACCAGGGCCAGCAGGAAGGTGAATGCGCCGGAGAAAATGGAACGCGCCCGGTTCATTCTTCTGTCTCCTTGTAGCTTTGCGGACTGGTGAGGAAAGCATACATTAAATCATCCAGGCGGGCCGGGTCCTGACGGCGAATGATACGGCCGTCATGCGTAATAGAAATTTGCCCCGTTTCCTCCGACACCACCACCGATACCGCGTCACTAACCTCACTGATGCCCAACGCCGCCCGGTGGCGCAGTCCCAAACTCCGGTCTGACAGGCTGCTGGTAGAAAGGGGCATGACGCAAGCCGCTGCTGCCAGCCGTTCATCCTGAATGATCACTGCCCCGTCGTGCAGTTCCGTGTTCTTGTTGAAAATGGTCAGCAGCAGTTCCGGCGAAATTTCCGCATCCAGGGCAATACCGGTATCAATATACTCTTGCAGCCCTGTGTCCCGTTCAAACACAATCAGCGCGCCATGCCGCCGCTGCGATAGGCGAATACAGGCTTCTTTGACGGCCGTTACCACCGGGCTTTTTTTATTCCGCCGCAAAAAGCGAAACTGGCTGGTGCGGCCCACCTGTTCCAGTGCCCGCCGCAGTTCCGGCTGAAAAATGACCGGAATGGAAAGGAGCATGATAGGGAAAATAATGGCGACCATCCAGCGAAATGCCACCAGTCCCGGTATGGAAGAGAGGAGGAGAATAATCAAAGCCAGCACGATGTAGCCGCGCAAAACCTGAACCGCTCGCGTACCCCGAATCAAGATAAAAACGGAGTAAATGGCCAGTGTTACCAGCAAAATATCTAAAACAGTGATCCAGGTTAGCTGGCTCAGTGTGTCTGCAAGGCCATCCAAAGAAAGCTGGTTCATGGAAACGGGTTATTGACGAAGTTGAGCTAATAATTGTTGGTAACTGGCCTCGTTGGGGGGATTTAAGGCCATGATTTTCTCAATGGTTTCAATAGCGGCGGCTTTATCATTGGCTTCTAACTGCGCTTCGCCCAGGCGATCCAGCAGTTCGATGGCTTTCTCCGGCCGTTTTTGCTGAATATAGAGGCGGGACATGCGCTCGACCAGGTTGGGGTCCGTGGGTCTTTGCCGCACCATATCTTCCAAAATGCCCACCACTTTGTTGCCCCGTCCCCCGCGCACCAACTGCTTCAAATAATTATCCAGTTCGGTGACGGCGTTCAACGGCTGGCCCACTTTGAAATATAAATCTACCAGGGTGATGGCCGTCCGCTCGTCTTCCGGTTCCAGGCGGCGCAGGTCGCGGTAAGCAGAAAGGGTGCGCCGCCAGTCCAGCCGCTGCATATCAATATCAGCCAGATGGCGCAGGAAGCGAGCCTCCCATTTTTCTTCGGCCGCCCCGCGCGGGGCCAATTTGAGCGCTTCCTGGTAGACATCGCGGGCTTTGTCTACCTGGGCTAACTGGTAGTAAGCATCGGCCATAATTTCGTAATGTTCCAGCGCGCGATCAATTTGTCCGTGCCGTTTGAGCAGCTCAATCAGACGGCCGCGAATAGTTGTGTCCAGCGGTGTGTAGTTGAGGGCCTGCTCATAAGCCATCACCGCGCCATTGACATCGCCCCGCACCTGGTAGGTATGGGCAATGGTGATGAATTTTTCCGAAGCGGTCTGATGCCGGCCCTGTTTGCCCAGCAGTTCGCCCAGGCGCAGGTGGGCAGGCAAATAATCATTGGCCAGTTGGATGGCCCGGTAGGTCTCTTCGATAGCTGTATCGTACATGCCGCGCCGGTCGTATTCCTGGCTGAGATAGAGGGATTCCAGTATCTGTTCTGATCCGGCCGTGAGCATATCACCCAAAATCATCATGCCGGAATCGGAGAGAGCGTCCAGGCGGGCGCGGGCATCTTTAGCTTTGTCTTCCCAGCCTTTGTGACTGAGAAATTCCACCAATGTGTTGGCGAATTTGCTGGCCTGATCATGTTCTCCCTGGGTAATCAGGCTGTCTGCCAGATTTTCGTACAGTTCAATCAGCCGGTCAGCCTGGCTGTGCTGCACGGTGGCCAGGTCTACGATTTTCAGGACGTTGATGAAATGTTCGATGGCATTTTCAATTTGGCCTTTGGCCCGGTAACATTCACCCAGAGAAAAGTGGCTGGCCAGACGAAATTCATATTGCTGCACAGAGATTTGAAATTCCCGGATGGCGCTTTCAAAACGCATGTTGTCCTGGTAGAGCAGGCCCAGGTTGAAGTGGGCGGCCGGGATGTCCAGTCCGGTCGCTATGGCTTGCTCATAGGCGCTGATTGCTTCATTGACCATATTGCGGGTCTGGTAATCCAGAGCCTGGCTGACGAGGGCAGACCTCTCCAGCATCACGTCGTCGTCATCGCCAAATAATTCAGCGGCTAACTGCTCTGAGGCCAAACGGCGGGCATCCTGCACGGGACGGGCTGCTTCAGCATGGGCTTTTTCGC
>JAJRTP010000437.1 GCA_024278255.1 Chloroflexota bacterium
ATCAATCCCCGCACCGGCCATCTGTTTGTGGTGATGGGCGACCGGGTGCAGGTGTACGACCGGCGGGACAACGCCATCATCGCTCGAATTTTCGTAGGCAGCGGCGCAGAAGAAGGAATTGCCGTAGACCCGGAGCGCAATCTGGTTTATGTGACCAGTGGCGACTCGGATACCATCTCTGTCATCAAGGACATTCCCACGTATGACATCGCCTATGCCCGTTGGCTGCAAGGCACTACCTATCTGACCATCATGGAGGATACGGGGGTGCATCGCCGCAATTTAGACACGCCGGCGGAATCGATTCATCATCTTTCCTGGCGATCAGACGGCAAAGTGCTGGCTTACCGCCTGGATCGTAATGGTGAGGCGGATATTTGGCGCATCGAGGCTGGCGGCACAAACGAAATCAACATGACGCGCGACACTACCGGCACACGGGATGAACTGCCGGATTGGTCGCCGGATGGAGAATGGGTAGCCTGGGTGCGTGACGGCCGTATCTGGAAAATGAATGATTTCGGCCTGAACAAGACCCAGCTTACAACTGAAGTGCAGAAAATTGAAGAGGTCGCCTGGTCACCTGACGGCCAGTGGATTGCTTATGAGGCGGGTGATGTTTTGTACACGGAGAAGAGTGAGATTTATCTCTTGCCTGCTACGGGCGGCGTCCCGATTAACCTGACTAACAATCCGGCTTTCGACGGTTATCTTGACTGGTCTCCGGACGGTACCAAACTGGCGTTCAGCTCCATTCGGGATGAGAATAGTGATATTTACGTGCTGGATATATCCGATTTGGATAATGTGGAATTGACCCGCTTGACTGATGACCCGGCTTCTGATTTCCGGCCTTCCTGGTCAAATGACGGCCGTCAGATAGCTTTCACGTCCTACCGGAACAATTCCAATGGGCCAACGGTTTACTTGATGGATGCTGACGGCGACAACCAACGCGCCTTGACCGGGCCGACACAATTCCTGTCCTGGTATCTTTGGTCGCCGGATGATCAATGGCTGCTGACGTACACATTGGGCGCGGCGATCCCCAGCCAGATTTACAAGATCAACACCATCACTGGTGAGCAAATCCAGTTAACGGATGATGTTTATACCAATTTATGGCCTGTGTGGCGGCCTGACACCTGGGAGTAGGCCAATTTTCAAAATTGTCTTACGGGTTAACGGGCACGGCCGTGACAATGTTTAAACTTCTTGCCGCTGCCGCAGGGGCAGGGATCATTGCGGCCCACATTGGCAAACTGTTTTATGTCCAGACCATCATCCTCGACAGCATACAACTTCATAATTTCCGCCGGCGCCTGATTGGCCCGCAGCAGATTAGCCATGATACGCATAGGGCGCTCGACGTGATGAAAGAACAGCTTATACCCGGCGCAGAGATAGTTTAGCCCTGGTTCCCCGTCCGGCGTGTGGATAAAACGGTTGCGCGGGCAGCCGCCATGACAGGCAAAACGCACATCGCACTCCAGGCAGTACTGGGGCAGTGTTTCCGCCTTGTCCCGGCCAAACTGGCGCTGTTTGTCGGAGGCGATTAGCTCAATCATGTGGGTATCCCTGATGTTGCCCAACAGGTAGTCTGGTTCCACGTAATGATCGCAGGCGTAAAGGTCGCCGGTGTGTTCCAGAGCCAGGGCGTTGCCGCAGGTGGGGGCAAAGATGCACAGGTTATGCTGGCCCACCCAACTGCCCAGGGTGACGTCGAATATCTGCACATACACCTCGCCTACGTCGCGCCGCACCCATTCCTCAAAAACGTCAATGAGGAAACGGCCGTAAGCCTCCGACCCTACTGATCTGTTGGTGACCAAATCGCCGGTTTGCTGGTATAACGGCCGTTCCCGCCAGCCCTCCAGCGCCAGCGGCAGCGTCTCCTCCGTCGCCCGCTCCACAATGGGGATGAACTGGATAAACTGCGTCTTGAGTTCGTCCCGGAAAAAGCGATACACTTCTGCGCCGTGATCCTGATTGGCGGCATGGACGGTGCAGAGAATGTTGTACTCCACGCCATACTTTTTTAGATATTCCCAGCCGCGCATAACCTGATCAAAGCTGCCCTCACCCCCTTTGTTTACCCGGTAGGTGTCGTGCATTTCCCGCGGGCCGTCTACGCTTAAGCCCACCAGAAAATCATACGCTTTGAAGAAGGCAGCCCACTCGTCGTCAATTTTGGTGCCGTTGGTCTGGATGGTGTAAACGACGCGCTGGCCCGGCTTTTTGTACTGCTCCACGTATTCAATAGAACGCCGGAAAAAATCCAGCCCCATCAACGTCGGTTCGCCTCCCTGCCAGGCGATGGTCACTTCTGGCGTGCGGTGGCTTTCCAAAAGCTGCCGGATGTAGATTTCCAGCAAATCGTCGGCCATACGGAAGCGGCTGCCGGGGTAGAGGGCTTCTTTGGAGAGGAAGAAGCAGTATTTGCAGTCCAGATTACATACGGCTCCGGTCGGTTTTACCAGAAGGTGGTAAGCGGGTGGGGCGTTGGTTGGGATGGTTAGGGACATAGCGTTACCTTTTACCGTGGGGCGATTTTCAAAATCGCCCTACGAGCATTATCAAAACACGTTACAATACGGAATCTTAACACAAGTTGCCCATATGGAGGATTTGATTTTATGACAGTAATAATCAATTCAGATTACATCACCCGGACAGTAACTGATCTGGTGCGAATTAACTCCATCAATCCTTCGCTGGTGGTGGATGGGGCGGGGGAGGTGGAGATTGGCGCATACGTGGCTGACGCGCTCAATGACCTGGGTCTGGCGGTGACGGTGTATGAAATGGAACCGGGCCGGGTGAATGTGGTGGGCCGTCTGCGGGGAAAGGGTAACGGCCGTACCCTCCTCCTCAATGCGCACATGGATACGGTGGGGGTAGAGGGGATGACGATTGACCCCTTTGCCGCAGAAATACGGGACGGCCGTTTGTACGGCCGTGGCTCTCAGGACATGAAGGGCAGCCTGGCGGCAATGA
>JAJRTP010000438.1 GCA_024278255.1 Chloroflexota bacterium
ATTTTATTGCGGAAGAGGAATATACGGCGTTGCTGGCGGCGGCTAACCGGCCGGCTGAAGAACCGGAAGCGGCTGAGAGCGTAGACGAGCCTACAGACAAGCCGGACCAAAGCGGTTAGAAATGTGTCTGTTGGAGAAACCGTAGATTACGCTGATTGTTACCAGAGAAATTCCTATGACAGATTCAATTATTCTTTATTCCTCAGATTATTGCTCCCATTCCTGGGCGGTGAAAAGTTTTTTGGCAGAGTACGACGTGCCGGTGACTATCATCAACGTGGATGATGACCCGCAGGCGCGGGAAGCGCTGAAGACGATTAACCGGGGGTATGCCAGTGTGCCCACACTTGTTTTCCCGGACGGCCGTCAACTAACAGAACCCTCCATCAGACAGGTACGGGCTGAACTCAATCTGGAATCACCCGGTTTGATTGACCGGGCATTGGGTTTTTTGGGCATATGATACTCCCTCTCGTTTTCATCTTCCTCGCTTTTCTGGCTGACCGTTTAACCAAGTTGTGGGCCGCCCAGTTTTTGGCCGCTAATGGCCCAACACAGGTTCACGCCCTGCTGACGATCCGGGAAACGTATAACCGGGGGATTGCTCTGGGATTGTTTCAGGGTATTGGCCCCATTGTTGGCTGGTTGACGGTGTTTGTGGTGCTGGGGATGGGGGTTTATATGGCGCGGCTGCCGCGGGAACAATGGCTGGCCCGGCTGGGGTTGGCAATTTTGATTGGGGGAGCGCTGGGCAATCTGGTGGATCGCGTTTTTGTGGGGCAGGTGCTGGATTTTATTGAGACGCCGCTGCGCCCCGGTATTTTTAACGTGGCGGACGTGATGATTTACTTGGGATTGGCGCTGGTGTTGGCCGGGAGTTTTTTGCAGAAGGGGAAGAGAGATACGGCCGTATCCTCCTTCCCTGATCTAAGCCACGAATTTCACGAATAACCAGAATTTGAATTTAAGCCAGATGCAAGCCGGGCAGGGCATAAGGAATGTAAACCAGCCCCAACGGATTCCCCTCTTGCAGCATTTTCAGACGCGCCCCGCGAATAGCGTCCCCTAACGATTCCTTTTCGATCAGAAAGCGCCGGAAACATTCTTCGGCAAAGGTAACGGCAATCGGCTCAAAGATGCTGATTTCTGTGCCCACAACGCCGGCTGCATAAGAGGTAGCGATGAAAGCGGTGACTAAATCCAGGGCGCGTTCCGGGGTGAGTTGGGTGGTGTGGCAGCCGTTGATGAAGACTAACGGCCGTACCCTGCGCCAACGAATCCGCTTGTTCCGCAAACTGGCCCGCGTAAACCGCTCACTCCCTGGCTGGCCCAAACTAAGGTAAGGCATATCATTTTGCAGGCCGCCGTGACAGTAAAAATAAACCAGTTCCGGCTCAAGCTGCTTGAGCATTTCCAGCGAACCATCCCGCGAATCGGCGTATTCCCATTCAAAGCCCATCGCCTGCAAATGCTGTTCGTGAACCGGTCGCAGCGTCAGGTTAGGGTCGGTTGAGACACTGACGGCCAGAGTTACATCTCCTTCTATCGGGATTTCTGTAGGCGCGTCTGGGGCTTCGTCAATGGAAACGGGTAGCCCCAAACTGTGGCGGAATCCCCAAAAACCGCTGGGGCAGATGACGCTGTCCTGATCATAAGTGGGGCAGTTGCCCTGGAAGCAGTCGGTTTTTGCCAACGGATCGCCGTTTTTCAGTGCATCCTGGAATGTTTCGCAGAGGGTGTATTGGGAGGAGGGACGGCCGTCGTCCAGCGGATAGTCGTACATCAGGGCGGCGGGGATGACCAACCGGGCGGATTGCTTGCTGGCGATCTGCACCTGACCCGGTTTAAGCATCAGGTCGGCCAGTTCCCACGCTTTGTCGGCGTCGCCGGCCAGGCGGTTGATGAGAGCGTCGTAAAAGCGGTAGCCGCGCAGGGCGAAAGTGATCAGGTCGGCGCGTAAACGATCCGCGTCCGGGCCGTTGTTGTAGCGATAGGTATTGCCAGTCTGGTACGGCTTTTCATCCCCCCAGGCTGCTTTGCGTAAGGCGCCGCGGGCCATTTCGATGAGATTGGTCAGTTCCCCTTCACTCAGTTCGGTATCATTCTTGAACTGCCCCTCGCCAAAAAAGCGGAAGCCGTGGGTGCCGTTGCCGTTGTCGTTGAGCAGGATGCTGAGTTTGGTTGGCCCCATGTTGGCGAGGGTACGGCTGTCAAACGTCCGGGACAGCACGTAATCCAGTTCGGAGATGAGGGCGTTGGGCATCCGGCGCGGGAATTCCTGTACGTAAAAGGTGATGAGGCGGGATTGCAGTAGGTTTTGCTCATAGTAAATGTTGCAGCGTAGTTGGTAACGGCCGTTTTGCGGCGAGGTGCGCAGGGGGAAGAAAAGGCGGCGTTCCACCAACGCCGGGTCATCCAATCCATCCGGGATGGCGACGGGTTTAACTACCTGCACCGTGCCATTTTCCTGTAATTCAATCTCGCCTACGTCATCCGGGCGGATTTGTTCAATACCAGCCTTGAAATCATAAAGAACGACTTGCAGCCGGGCTTTGGGGGGTAAATCGTCCGGTAGAGCTGTGGGGGTAACTTCGATGGAACCGGCTACTGGTTCGCCCACTTCCAGCCAGAAGTAGTAGGGTTTGTTGGGCAGCAGTGGTGTGTCGCTGCTGAGAGGTTGGCCGGGTATGTCATCGGCAGAAAAGCCGGTACTGACGATGCGCTGTGGCGGTTCTTCGTCTGCTTCCGGCCCAACCGCTTCCATTTTTACCTTGTCGCCTTTCACACTGTCGCCCCGGCTGGGAGAGATCAGACTTTCGGATGGGGCACTGCGGATGGGTACTTTGAAACGGCGGGCCAGATTTTCCAGGCTGGCGCGGTCTGTTACTTCTCGTTTGATGAGACGGCCGTCCCGCGGGTCCAGATCGGGATATTCGCCTAACGCCGCATCCGGATCACGCAAAAACCAGGCAAAATAAGCCTCATCTTCCAGTAAACGGGTAATAACATCTATACGGATTTGTCGGGGATCGGCCATAGGTTGTTCCTGTCGGGTGATAACGTTTTTACGCTTTTACGTTTGCCCGATTACTCAAATTCATCTTTGTTCTCATCATCGACGCCCATTGCGGTGACAGTGCTGCGAATATCGGGAGCTATTTCGTTTTTAGCCAGTTTTTTGCGACGGCCGTCCAGGAACCAGTCCACGTTGAAATTCTTGGAAATACGCACCCACAGCATGAGGAAGGCGAAGTAGCTGAAAAAACCAACGGCCAATCCTACGCCATACGCGCCAAAAAGGTCAGTTTTGGCGGGAAAGAGGGCCAGCACTGCCCCGCCGCCGAGAATACCGATGACGGTACTCAAGTCGCTGAACTGCACGTCCCCTTTACGGTAGCGGTTGATGTAGTAGACGTACCAGCCAATCAACATGCCAAAGCCAAAGGCCCCGGCTAACTGCAAGGGTGTAGCGGATATTGCTTCTGCTTCCTGGATGAACATGGGGTCTCCTTTTTTCGGTAATCGGTGGCCGGTTATCGGTATTCGGTTAACTGTTTACCGATGACCAATTACTGTTTACCGATCTAAGCCAACTAAAATGAATTACGGCCGTCACCAAAGCCGCAATCAGGAAATTTATAACCAGGTGGGGGGTGGTCATCAATGAAATCATGGCGGCAAAGAGGATGGTGGCGCTGAGGATCGCCAAGAGGTTGAGATACGGCCGTGTTGCCGACGGCCGTCCCCAGATGAGAACCATTAACCAGCCCCACATCAGCCCCATTGCTGTTACACCAATCAGATCAATCAAGTTTGCCCTCCCACAGACAAGGCGTGAAAACAGGATAGCATAGGCGGTTGCTTATGACAAGTGCGTATTGCGTAACAGGCTTGCTCCTTACGCAATACATAATACGCAATAAATTGACGATTCACGCTTTCCGGCTTACGATTGGGGTATGTATATCGGACGGGTAACAGGCACGGTGGTGGCTACGATTAAGCATGAGGCTTTTTACGGCCGTAAACTGCTCCTCGTCGATCGTCTGACGCCGGAAGGCGACGTGACCGGCGCGTATGACATTTGCGTAGACGTGGCGCAGGCCGGTGTGGGGGATTGGGTGCTGGTAATAGATGAGGGAAATGGGGCCAGGCAGATTCTCCAGCGGGAAGTGGCGCCGGTGCGGGCTGTCATTGTGGGCATTGTGGATGATGTGGACTTGACAGGTTTCAGAAACCTGTCAAGTCTTGAGTCAACAGTTCCAACAGACCGTCGGGGTAAAGGGGAGGACGGCCGTCCTGAAAATCAACCAACGGTTTCCACAAAACCTTGAAAGGGTCGCCATTATCCTCATGGCCGATCATGGTTGGCTTGTCGTAGAATGATGGATCGGCGAGATCCCCTTCGTAAAGTAGAACAATCTCGTGTCCGGAACGGCCGTCAAACGTAAAAATGTTCTCCATCGTCCGCCAATACCGCAAATTGACCAGTTCTGCGCCAAGCTCCTCCCGCATTTCCCGCCGTATCGCCTGTTCGCTCGTCTCGCCAAACTCAATCCCGCCGCCCAACGGCCGGTAAAACACCTGATCTTTCAGAGGATCGTACCCTTCAAAAACCAAAACAGCGTCATCCCGACGGATGACGCACAGGGCAATGGGGCGGATTCGTTTGTGCGCTTCAATCATGGTCCAAAAGTTCGGTTAGGGGCAGAGTAAAACCGGGTAAAACGTCTTCACCTGTCAACGTATCTTCTTTTGTTAGCAAAGAAACGTCATCCAACGCTCGAAAAACGTGAATTTGTTGTAACTGCGGATCAACAACCCACACAATGTTGACGCCAACGGCAAAATATCCCGCCAGCTTTTCGTGAACCTCGCTTAATTGCCAATTGTTTGCCTGAGTGATCACGACGAACTATCCAATTGGGCCAACACGGCCGTAGCCGTCCCCAAATCCGGCGCGCGTACAATAACTGTTTCCAGACCATCCTGTACCAGACAAATCACGTCGTTCCCTTGCCAGCATTCACGCCCGTCGGCAATCTCCCCTGCCACTTTGAACAACCGCGCCGGATAGTTGGGATAGAGCGCGGCAAACTCTGTGCTGTTCTGCGCCGTGTCCCAGGTGATGCGCAGGACTGTTACCAGGGCATCGTCCGCTTCATTATAGTAAGTTGCGTATTTGTCGCCGCCCCAACCGGTTACGGCCGTATCCACCTGATCCCCGTTCAACTGCTGCTGTAAATACTCCCGTAGCATAAATTCACCAAACACATCTTCATCCACCAGCGTCCAACCGGCGCCCAACGTGCCTGTCAGCGGCGGCAGCGTCACCAACTGCGGTTCGTCGCCAGCCAGGTAGCGATCCGGGTGTAAAATCTGCTCGGTAGATTGCGGTGGATTGGCCCAAGCCGCATCAACCGCCGCATAGTCGCCCTGGTCGGTCAACGCCTGCACAAATTCCTGCCCGGCCGTGTAAGGGAACATCAAACTATCGGCAATGACCGGCGGCGCACTGTTCAAAACGGGCGAGTCCAGTGCATCCAGCGCCGTGAGCAGCAAATCGCCCAGGTTGATATTTCCGGAAAGTATGTACTGCGTTTCCACCTGGGTGGCTTCCCCTTCGGCCAAGGCGGTCAGGGCGGTGCTGGCGTCGGCATCCAGGTTCTCATCGTCCAGAAAGTCCAGGTTAAAATGCTGGTCTTGCAAAGCGTGAACAAATTCGTGCGCGTGGGTCAACTGCTCTCCAGCGTCAAGCGTATCATCCTCGCTGACGACGACAAATTCGTTGGTCTCCGGGTCGTAAAAGCCGGCGATCTGCTCTGAGTAGAGGGAGCGGATGAAACTGAACATATCAAAATCGCGGTCTAAAAAATCAAAACTACTCAGGACCAGCGTATCATTATGCGCGTCTTCTGCGGTATATTCTTCCAGCAAGTCGTTTTCCACACGCTGCTGCAACTGATCGCGGGTGAGGAGGGTGGTGACGACGGGTTCTTTTGGCTCCAGACCGCGAATCTGGCTGACACTGGCTTCAATTTGGGCGCGTAAGGCGGCGTTGGGATCGTTGGCGCTTTGTATCTCCACGGGCGGTTCTTCTACGGTGAAGGAGGCGGTGGCGACGTTGCTGTTCCGATCATTTACATTCGCCGCCATGGTTTGAATTTCGTATTCGCCCACGGCCGTCGGCGTAAATATCTCCGTCACGGTAAACAGGGGCAGGTCGTCCACGTCGTAGGTTTGCCAGGCGGCTTCATTGATGTTGATGTTAACGGCCGTAATCCCCAGCGCATCCGAAGCCGCCACCACTATTTATACCGGCGTATCTACTATAAAAACAGAGCCGTTAGCCGGAGCCAGGACGGCAATCTGCGGCGGCTGGGACAATACCTGTTCCTTCTCCGCTTCCAGCGCGGAGATGGTCTGGCTGACCTCATCCAACTGCGCCGTCAGCCCATCCAACTCCTGCTGGCTTTCCACCAATTGCCCTTCCAGCAGCACATTATCTGCCTCGGCCGTGGCTACGGCCGCTTCCAGCGCCGTGCGTGTCGCCAGCGTCACAGCCAGATCGGCTTGTGTCTGGCTGGATTTTTCTTCAAGTTCGGCCGTGCGGGTGGACAGATCGTTACGCTGGTTGACAAGCTGGTTACGCCCTTGAAACACAAAGACAAAAGCAGCAGCCATCACCAGCAGCAGCATGATTAAAGTCAGAATAATTGCGGTTTGCGATGTTGATTTCATATGTTCTCTTTGCTCCCACTCTATATAAGAGAATGCTACACGAGGAAATATCAGGGGTCAAGCGGCATTTGCGGATTGTTAATGGCGATGCCGGCGACCATATGGTTCAATTAGCAAGGAGCGTTACCAACTGTATGGTTTATGAAATGTGCCTTTTGTATCTGTTATCCGTGTGGGGAACTGGCTTTGGCGCAATACGCCTTCGCGGATTTTCTTCATAAAAGTAACATGTTGTTTTAAACTGTAACTGGGGCGTTTGTGTGGGTTCAACATACCCACACTTTTGTTTAATTCATAGCGTACAATTTTGATTGGCTCTACCAAGTCAGAATCGTTGCTGAGGATCACGGCCGTATTATACAATCCCAAATGCGCATCATGCACCATATGAGCAGCAATATTCACGTCAGAGCCTTTCTCTTCAGTTTTTATTACAGTGACAAATCTGGGGCCATCAGGCTGTGGTTTGGCCAACGGCATACTGATTTTGCTCTGCAAAAATTGACCGTACACAATTTCAAGATTGGGAATCGTTTGCAGAGCGCGCAGATAGGTTTGTTGACGCACTGGCTGACCGGGATCATTGCGACGGGCGCTAACTTTGGCCGTGTAATATTTGATTTTTACCAGATTATGGTTGGGTAATAGCATCTGGCACAAAGCTTGTACGTTTAACCATTTATACGGCGTATTTTTGAGCGCGCCATAATACAGGTTGAAGCCATCAATATAAACGATTGTGTCCATACTTCTGTACTGTGCTTAAAATAGCAGAGGCCGTACATTGTACGGCCTCGCGCCCAACTTCCGAAGAACTTGGGGGGATATATACCCATAATACAACAAAACATGTGAAACTCAAACAAATCGCAACTTTTTTAACCAACATCTCAAACGGCTGTTCCCCAACCAACTTTTACTCTGCCGGCACCCAAATTTTACGCAAAGGCACTTTTGATTGATATTCCGGTTCCAGGGCTTCGTAATGTTCCAGCATGAGTTTGATAAATTTATCTCGATCCAGCAGCGTGACTGGTTCGTGAGCTTGTCTAGCTTCCATTTTGGCATCGTTTGTAAAACCACCTGTTGAGACAAACAAACCGTTGTCACCGGCCCTTAATGCTCCCAGAAACGAGCGCATTTCTGGGCCACTGGTTGTATCTTTGCGATGTTTGACCTGTGCTTTAATACGCGGCCGTTGAAAACCCAACGGATCAGGATGAGCCACAATATCAACGCCTCTATCTCGACCGGGAGATGAACTCACCGCTCGAAAACCCATCGCCCGAAGCACGGCCGCCACCAAGTCTTGAAACTCGTATGGGTCAAGACGACTGACCAAATCGGCGATTAATTCATTTGCTTTTTCACTTACATCTTCAAAGAAAGGCAGTGTTTCATCGTCCTCTTCTGGTAATGGTTTGATGATATCAGCCGTGGCTGCCTGGTGAATTTCTGCCAGATGCCCATCGAGACTAAATAAGGTCGGAGGACTGCCCATTGAACTACTAGCGGCAGCACTGAAATCATCGCGTGAGATTCGTTTTAGCCATTCAACCTGCCGGATATGAGGATAATCCTGGGATATATTGTCGAAAATGTCTGGTTTGTATTCGTAAGGGCCTTTGACCAGACCAATAAGAACTTCACGGCTGTCTTTGATGTAGGTGAGGGCGTAATCCCCTTCCTGGATAGCACACGCAAAGCGGTAAACTTGCCCGGTATTGGGGTTGACGCGCCTATTGGAATGGTCGGGATAAATTTCCTTGTATCTTTCTTTGAATTGTTCCCGTGTTTTTAGGTCAGACAAGTCACCCATTGCACCCCAACCAATAGCGACAACTTTTTCTTTTTCTACAAAGGGGGCCAACTCATTATCATTACCTGCTCGAACCATCCAGGCATGTTTTGGGGTTGCCATAGCATCTCCTTTTCGACACTTGAATTTGTACCGGTATCAGAATGACTGCATTGTATACCAGAGATATTTTATTGTATAGGATGTGCTGCTCAAGTGTGATGATCTTCCCACCTCCATTTGTCCGCGACTTATCCCACCCTCAGAAAAACGGCCGTTTCCCCCACCAATCACCGTTTTGACAGCTTTTGACAGGAAACCGGAGATATAGTTACCGCCGTCTTACGCAATACGCAATTATGAAATACGCAAGAGGAAGGAAACATATGGCTGAGAAATCTTCAAGATTACCCGGTTTTTACAAATTATCATTAGCTGAACGGGCCGACGTGATTGCCGAATGGGCCGGTCTGACCGAAGAAGAGAAAGCTGTCCTGACAGGGCAGGGGTTAAGTAATGAACAGGCCAGCCACATGATTGAAAATGTGATTGGCACTTTTTGTATGCCCCTGGGGATTGCCGTCAACTTCTTGATTAACGGCCGTGACTACCTCATCCCCATGGCCGTAGAAGAACCCAGCGTGGTGGCTGCCGCCGGGCACGCCGCCAAACTGTTCCGTGCCGGGGGCGGGCTGCAC
>JAJRTP010000439.1 GCA_024278255.1 Chloroflexota bacterium
GAACGCCAGCCTGCGCCGCCATTTCTACCAGCGGGCGGTGGCGGCTGTTCTCGGAACAGACAATCACACCGTCCGGCTGTTCGGCCAGCAGCGCTGCATAGCTGGGGAAAAGATGGGCGTCAAACAGGTCGGCAAAATGTTGGCCGCGTTCCGGGTCTTCGTCGGCAATGCCGATCATTTCCACGCCGGGGATGGCGCGGAGGTTATGGATATACGCTTCGGCGTGCAGGTGGGCAAAACTGAGGATACCTATTTTCATAACAACGCCTCCAAATGGACGGGACGGCCGTTTTGCGCCGATTCGATAGCCGCCAAAGCAATTTGCAAGGCAGCCAACCCGTCCTCGCCGCTGACGGGTACGGCCGTATCCTCTACCAAACAATCATAAAACGCCTTGATTTCCGTCGTGTACGGGTCTTCGCTTAACGGGCTGCCGGGCAGAGGCACGTCAGGAATCTCTTCATCTTGCTCCGGGCGCAGGTGTAGTTGGATAGCGGCCGTTTCGTCGGAACTGTATTGCAGCCAGCCATTATCCCCGGCAATCTCAAAACGAGTGCGGAACAGGGGCGGCGGGTAAGCCCAGGAACCTTCCACGTGGGAAATGGCTCCGCTGCGATGGGTGAGGATGGCCAGCCCGTGATCCACATCCGCCCCGGTAAAACTGCTGCTGATATTTTTGGCAAAGACTGTGGCCACATCTCCGGCTATCCAACGGGCATAATCCAGATCGTGGATCATCAAATCCAGCATCATGCCGCCTGATTTTTCAAACTCGACAAACCAGTTGTCGGCCGCTTTTTTGGGCTGGAACGTGCCCCGCGTCAGGCGCAGGACGGCCGGTTTGCCAATCGCCCCGGCCGCTACCTGCGCTTTGGCCTGAGCGTATCCGGGGAAGAAGCGGACGACGTGGGCTACCATGAATTTGACGCCGGCAGCAGCGCAGGCGGCAATCATTTTCTGAGCTTGGGGCAAGGTGCGAGCCAGCGGTTTTTCGCACAGGATGTCTTTTCTGGCGGCAGCGGCCGTTAAGACCATTTCTTCATGCAGATGGGTGGGTGTGCAGATGTCCACCACGTCCACATCCGCCAGCATGGCGGGTAAATCCGGGTAGATTTGGGCTTGATATTGGGCGGCCAACTTGGGACCGGTCACGGTATCTTTGGTCACAAAACCAACGATCTCGGCGTCGGTGGCGGCCCAGGCGGCGGCGTGAGTGCTGCCCATGAATCCCGTGCCTACAATGCCAATGCGCATAAGTTCCTCCTTCAACAACGTAGGGCGATTTTGCAAATCGCCTAGCTTGGACGATTTACAAAATCGTCCTACAGAATGGTGTCCAGGCAGGCCAGCCAGAAGGCGGCGTACTCTGACCAGTAGATGAAGTTGCAGCCCCAGTGCGGGGCGGGATCGGACATATAAGCCAGAACTTTCCCCTGACCAAATGAACCCGCCGCCACCAGCGGATCGCCGGTTTCTTTGACGGCGAGCAAGACGTCACAGCCGGGGCGGGGCTGGACTTTGTTGTAGCCGAGGATGGGCGGGAAAGCAGCAAAATCAATAGTGGAGAGGGGGGAGGGTACGGCCGTATCCAGTTCCGCCGTAAATCCCTCCGTGCTTTCAATCAGGTCTTCGTAATCCAGACATTGTACGGGCAATATTTCCCGCAGGCGGGTGCGGTTCCAGCCCCCTTTGCCCATCTCGCCGGTGAAGGAAAGCCAGCCGCCCAAAAACATCATCCGTTTACCGGC
The DNA here is from genome assembly GCA_024278255.1 of Chloroflexota bacterium. Taxonomy (GTDB): domain Bacteria; phylum Chloroflexota; class Anaerolineae; order Promineifilales; family Promineifilaceae; genus JAJRTP01. The sequence goes on from JAJRTP010000439.1 coordinate 1,749, forward strand.
CTGTACCGCTTCTACCGTCAGACGCACCCGGTCGGGGAAGGTGAGGACGGCCGTGCCAAACTGCGACCTGTCGAAAAAGCTGGGCGCTAACTGGAAATTCTTGGCCTCCACGTCACTGAAGATGATTACGTCGTACTCGTCCAGGATGCGCTCGTACTCGCCCGGCCCCAGTTTATAGAAGTCCCAGGTGGGCACGGAAGTGACTTGATGTTGGCTGGTGGATTCGAGGGCATCTTTGAGGTAACGGCCGTAATCATACATATCCAGCCCCTTGTACGCATAATTAAACGGCGTTTCGGCAAACACCGGCCCCAAACTAATCGCCCAATCCCCTACGTAATAAATCCTCGCCATTACTTCACCGCTCCGGCCGTCAGACCGCGGATAAGCTGGCGGGAAAAGATCAGGTACAAAATCAGCACCGGAATCATCGCCAGAGTCAATGAGGACAAAACTGCGTTCCAGTCGCTGACAAACTGCCCCAGAAACTGCTGCGCCCCCAGCGTCACCGTCTTCGTCTTTTCCCCATTTGCCAGAATCAGGGGAAACCACAAATCATTCCAGATGGGAATCATGACAAAGACAGCCACCGTGGCTACGGCCGGTCGTACCATAGGCAAAATCAGCCAGAAAATGCGGTATTCGCTGGCCCCGTCTACCCGCGCCGCATCCTTCAACTCCCGCGGCACCTGGCTCATAAACTGGGTCAGGACAAAAATCGCCAGCGGCAGCCCCATCGCCGTATACACCAGAATGAGGGCATACAACGTATTGACCAGACCCATCGCCGCCATCAACCGTAAAATGCCCACCGTCCCCAACCGGATAGGAATCATAATCCCCAACGCCAGATAAATCCCCAAAATCGCATTACCCCGGAACTTGTATTCCGATAAAGCATAAGCAGCCATCGCCCCGGTAAACAAAATCAAAAAGATAGAAACGACAGTGACAATCAGACTGTTTGTAAAATAAAGGGGAAAATTGGACCGCTCCATCAACGTGGCGTACCCATCCAGACTGAATGTTTCCGCATTGGGAAAAGCCAGCGGTGTCTTAAAAATCGCTTTGCGTTCCTTGAACGAGTTGATCAGAATCAACACAATGGGGAACAGGGCGATGAGCATATAGGTAAACAAGACGATATGCGGTACAGCCTTTTCGCCAAACCAGTAGCTAAATTTGGAACCTCTTTTTGCTTGCATTTGCCTATACCTCATAAGTTGTAATACGGCGCTGCCAACCAAACAGGTAGACAATCACGCCCGCCAGAATAATCAACAGCATCATAGCGGCAATAGTGGCCCCCATCGCCTGGTTGCCCAATTGCAACTGCTGCCCGAAAAAGGTACGGTAGAAGAACGTACCCATAATATCCGTGGAGAAATTCGGCCCGGCCAAGGCTCCCTGCGTCGTGTAAATCAAATCAAAGGCATTGAAGTTACCCACAAATGTGAGGATAGCCACGATACCTACTGTGGGCAGAATGAGGGGGAATTTGACACGCCAAAATGTGGTCCAGGCATTAGCGCCATCTACATACGCGGCTTCTTCCAGTTCATAGGGAACGCTGATAAGGGCGGCGTAAAACAGGAGCATGGGGATGCCGATAAACTGCCAGACGGAAATCAGAGCCAGCGTGATCAACGCCGTACTTTCCAGTCCCAGCCAGGGCTGGAAAAACTGTTCCAGACCAAAGAAGGCCAAAAATGATTCGCTAATGCCCCACAGCGGACTCAGGATTAGTTTCCAGATGAAACCGATGATGACGACGGAGAGCATGGTGGGCATAAAGATCAGGGTACGGTAGCCGGAGCGAAAACGCAGTTGGCGCATGGTCAGCATAGCGGCCAGGAGCAACCCGATGGAATTTTGCACAATCATATGGACGACAAAAAAGACGACGTTATTTTTGAAGGCATTCCAGAATTGGTCTTTCCACAGGGGATCGGTGAGGAGGGTGACGTAGTTTTGCAAACCGATAAATTGATTGTTGTCGTTGGACAAGAAGCTCAGGCGCAGCGAATCAATTAAGGGCAGGATCATAAAGACGGTGTAGATAATCGTCGCCGGAGCCAGGAAAACCACGATGTAAAAAGGGAACTTTTTGCGAGCGCGGGATTGGGTTTTTGCAGCCATAAACACTTTCCTCTGGTGAATAAACCCTGGAGGTCTTTGCAGACCTCCAGGGTTGTGTCAGAAGTTCAACTTCTCTGAGAAGTTGAACTTCTTGACCGGTTAATTTTGCTGTGGTTCGTACCAGGATTCCAGCCCTTCCTGCACTTGCTGAGCAGCTTCTTCGGGCGTGATGTCGCCGTTGATGACCTGAGCGCTGACAGCCCACAATTCGTTCTCCAGATTCGGCTCGCCGCGAGACAAAATCTGGTAGGAGTTGCGAATGGTGGAATTGCAGTCCTGCCGCCAGTCCAGGAATTCCTGGGCCGTGGGATCGTTCAGGGAAACCTGATGATCGGACAGGGTGAAGAAACCGGGCAGGGAATTGCTGTATAAGTCGGCAAACTCTTCCGTTGTCATCCACTCCAGAAAAGCTTTGGCTGCTTCTGGATTTTCTGTGTTGGCGTTCATTCCCAAAGCGATGTCGGTGTGGTCGCTGATGTAGCAGGTGTCTTCTCCGGCTGGCAGCGGCGGCGGGAAAGCGCCCAGGGCAAAGTCACCCTGATCGTTGAAGAGGGAGATGTCCCAGGAACCGGCGGGATAGATCGCGGCTTGTCCCAATGTGAACAGGTTTTGGGAATCGGGGTAGCTTTGCGCTTCGTAGCCGTTAGCCAGATAGGGCGCCCATTGGGCAAGCTGATCCCAGACGGCTACGTACTGGGGATCGGTGAATTTTTCGGTACCGGCGATAAGACCGAGACGGCCGTCTTCACCATGCCAGTAGTTAGGGCCAATATTCTGGAAACCCATCGTAGCCGCTTCCCACTGATCGGCCGTACCCATGTCCAGCGGCGTGTAACTGCCATCTGCCTTGATCGCATCCAAAACGGCAAAGAACTCATCCACCGTGGTCGGCTCTTCCAGGCCCAACTCGTCGAAGATTTCCTGATTGTAGATGAAGCCGTGGATAACCGAAGCCATCGGCACACAGAAAACGTCAGAGCCATCATCTGTAATCCAGGCGCTCTTGGCCACACTGCCAAAATTCTCCATGCCGGGCAGATCGTTTAAGGACGCCAGGTGTCCAGCGTCAAACAGGGACAAAGAGGCATCGAAGGGGCGGCAGGTGATGAGATCGCCGGCCGTACCGCCTTCCAGCTTGGTGTTGAGAACGCCGTTATATTCGGCCGGAGCCGTGGGGGCGAAGATTACTTCGATGTTGGGATAATGGACGTTAAAGGCCGGGATAATCACATCCTGCCAGATAGCCAGGTCGTCATTCCGCCAGCTTTCGATAGTGATTGTGGCATCTTCGATGGGGGCAGCCTCTGCCGCTGGCTCCTCAGTCGTATCCATAGCAGCCGGCGTGTACCAGGCATCCAGCCCGTCTTGTACTTGCTGAGCGGCTTCTTGGGGCGTGATGTCGCCGTTGATGACCTGAGCGCTGACAGCCCACAACTCATTCTCCAGATTCGGCTCACCGCGAGACAAAATCTGGTAGGAATTACGAATGGTAGATTCGCAATCCTGCCGCCAGTCCAGAAATTCCTGGGCTGTGGGGTCGTCCAGAGAGACCTGATGATCGGACAGGGTGAAGAAGCCGGGCAGGGAGTTGCTGTAGAGATCGGCAAATTGGGCTGTCGTCATCCATTCCAGGAAGGTGCGGGCTGCTTCGGGATTTTCTGTGTTGGCGTTCATTCCCAAAGCGATGTCGGTGTGATCGCTGATGTAGCAGGTGTCTTCTCCGGCCGGCAGCGGCGGTGGGAAAGCGCCCATCTCGAAATCACCCTGGTCATTGAAGAGGGAGATGTCCCAGGAACCGGCGGGGTAGATGGCGGCTTGCCCCAATGTGAACAGATTTTGGGAATCGGGGTAGCTTTGCGCTTCGTAACCGTTTGCCAGATAGGGGGCCCATTGGGCTAGTTGTTCCCAAACAGCTACGTATTGTGGGTCAGTGAATTTTTCGGTACCGGCGATGAGACCGAGACGGCCGTCTTCGCCATGCCAGTAGTTCGGCCCAATGTTCTGGAAACCCATCGTGGCCGCTTCCCACTGATCGGCCGTACCCATGTCCAGCGGCACGTAACTGCCATCGGCCTTGATAGCGTCCAAAACAGCAAAGAACTCATCTACAGTGGCCGGTTCTTCCAGGCCCAACTCGTCGAATATTTCCTGATTGTAGATGAAGCCGTGGATAACCGAAGCCATCGGCACACAAAAGACGTCAGAACCATCATCCGTAATCCAGGCACTCTTGGCCACACTGCCAAAATTCTCCATGCCGGGCAAGTCGTTTAAGGAAGCCAGGTAGCCGGCATCAAACAGGGCCAAAGAGGCATCGAAGGGACGGCAGGTGATGAGATCGCCGGCCGTACCGCCTTCCAGTTTGGTATTGAGGACGCCGTTATATTCGGCCGGGGCTGTGGGGGTAAAAATGACTTCAATGTCGGGATATTCTTCGTTGAAGGCGGGGATAATAACGTCCTGCCAGATAGCCAGGTCATCATTCCGCCAGCTTTCGATGGTGAGGGTGACTTTTTCACCGGGGGCTTCTGCGCTCGTATCCGCGGGCGCTTCCTCTTTCGGCGTTTCCGGGGCGGCTTCTGTCGGGGCCGGTTCACTGCTGCCACCACAAGCGGCCAGAAGCAGCGCCAATACGATTAACAAAACTAAATACATTTTCTTTGACATGAAAATCCTTCTCCTTACTTAAGTTTAGAGTAACTGAACTTATGCTGAATGTTTATAAATTGACTTAATGTAAAAATTTATTGATTGCTTTAGACATCACCTCCTTCATTTTAGATGATTGTCTGGCTGGGAGTGTACCAAACCAGACAAGATGCACCGATAGCGCTGGAAGCCAGTTTTGATGGGACAATTTCTAATGATTCCTGATTGCTACGCAAGACCCGCTGGCGCAAAACGTCCCGCACGTCGGGCAGGAGTAGCTTGAATGCTTCCTTACCAAAACCGCCGCCGATGACGATGCGCCGGGGATTCAAAATGATGGCGTACATGGCGATGATTTGGCCCAGCCAGCAGGCGGTTTTCTGGATAACGGCCGTAGCCAATCCATCCCCTTTCTCCGCTGCCACAATAATTTGCCGGGAGGTCAAATCGGCCGTATCCAGCAGTGTTGCGGGATATGCGCCGCTGTCCAGCATCTCCCGCGCCTGATTCACCACGCCGGTACCCGAAACCACCGTTTCTGCGCAGCCATGCAGACCGCAGTTACACAAACGGCCGTGCCCATCCAACGATAAATGGCCGATTTCCGAAGCGTGATTATCCGCCCCCGTCACCAACTGCCCGTTCACAATCACGCCGCCGCCCAGCCCGGAACCAATCCCCAAATAGACAAAGTCGGGGCAGCCCTGCCCCGCGCCGAAGTACGCTTCCCCCAACACTTCGGCATACGCATCCCGGTGGACGTAAACGGGCAAATCACAGGTTATCCGGCTCTGAATATGGGCCGCCAAAGGCACGTCCTGCCAGTCCAGATTGACCGCTTCGCGCACGATGCCCGCTTCGGGGTCTATCCATCCCGGCGAACCGATGCCGATACCGGTGACGGCCGTATCCCCCTGCACCAACAACTCATTAACCAGCGCCGCAATCGTATCCATGACGACGGCCGTGCCCTGCTGCCGGTTGGTGGGGTACCGGTTGGCCGCCAGCACTTCGCCCCGGCGGCTGACCAAAGCGGCGGCAATCTTCGTCGCACCCACGTCCACACCAATGGCTAACGGTTCCGCAGCAGCCATCACACCACCCCCAATTCGTTCATCAAGAGCAAAGAAGCGGCCCCCAGCATGACAATATCCTGCCCCAAACGGCTGATTTCGATCTGCGTCGTTTCTGCCAGACGGACGTAAGCCCGCTGGTGCATTTCTTCCCGGATGGGGTCGAGCAGGGTGTCGCCAAAGCGGGAAAGACTGCCGGCAATGTAGACGAGAGGGATGTTGAAGGCGGTGACGAGATTGGCTACGGCCGTGCCCAAATACCGTCCCGCCCGCACAATTGCCCGGTTCAAATCCGGGTCGCCCGCCTGGAAAGCCAGCAGCAGCGTCTCCGTGGTGATTTCTTCCGGCGCGCCCACAAACTGGTTTAGCTGGGAGGTGGGATTGACGGTGGCAACCGATCTGGCCCAGCGAATCAGGGCGCGGCTGCTGGCAACCGTCTCCAGGCAGCCAAAATGGCCGCAGACGCACGGTTCGCCCCCTTCCACCACCTGCAAGTGCCCAATTTCGCTGGCCCCGGAATGATTGCTGCCAAAAAACAAACGCCGGTTCAGAACGATCCCGGCGCTGGTTCCCTGACCGGCTTTAATGACGATCAGGCTGGTCGCTTTTTGCGGATTGTCAAACAGAAATTGGGCCAGCGCGGCTGCCTGGCTGTCGTTGACCAGGTAAATGGGCAGGTTGTAGCGGGTTTGCAGCAAATCGCGCAGGGGCAAATCGTGCCAGTTGAGATTAAGCGCGTCGTAAATGAAGCCTTCGTCTACGTTCATCAAACCGGGCGCGCCCACACCAATCCCCAGCAATGGCCGGTCGGCCAGCGCCTGTAATTGTTCGATTAAATCGTATACCTGGGCTAAAAGGATACGGCCGTCGCTGCGATTGGCCGGCATACTGACGTGATGCTGCATCTGCCCCCGCAAATCAAAAACGCCGCCTTGCAACTCCCGGTTTGCCAAATCAACGCCAATGATCTGGCGGGCGTCATCCACCACGTGCAGCAGCGTGGGCGGCTTGCCTCCGGCCGATGGCCCCTGCCCAAGTTCTGCCACCAACCCCTCCGCCATGAGGCCGGTAACGACGTTGGAGACAGTGGTGCGGGTCAGATGGGTGATGCGGGCAATCTCGGCCCGGCTGATTTCGCCCTGGTCGTAGATAACCCGCAAGACCAGGCGCTTGTTATGCTGTTTGGTGCCAATTTGGGTTGCTTTTTGCAGAGCGATCAACAGAAACTCCACTTTCAGGGGGACGGCGAACAGTCCGGTGGATTTACAAAGGCAATGCTAAAATAGTGGAAATCTTATTTCTATTCATTCTTACGAGTGGTATCCACTTGAATCACAACAAAGTTAGTCCAATGAAATTACAAAGATTAGTATAAACTGAATGGCTAAATTTGGCAAGTGTTTGAATAATGTATAATCCAAACAAACAATGGAGATAGACATTAGAAGAACTATGCAAAAGATGAATGATTCCTGGCTAAGTGGTAATCCTTATGAACAATTTAAAGATCGTTGGAGAAGTTTTATTGCCTTGTCCTTGGGTGGCACAACGGTAAGTGTTAGACAAAAATCACTTCGAGAACTAATATGAGCAGACTAACACATGAAGAGGTTCTTCGTTATCAACAAGGAAGAAGATCACAAGCAACAGTGAAACGTCACTATATTAAATGGCGGTTAGAACAATCACCTCCTATCCCAATACGATGTGATGAGCCCGAGTGCATATTTAATCGCGAGCCTCTTATTTGGAATGGTAATAAGCTGAAATTAATCCTTGACCACAAAAATGGAGTTAGTGGTGACAATCGACCTGAAAATCTTCAACTTCTATGTCCAAACTGCAATTCACAACAACTCACCCATGGAGGAGGCAACAAAGGAAAAGTAGAACAAAGCAAAGGCGGCTTCGCAAGGGTGCGTAAAGATGGTAAAAAAGATTACGTACTTCCCGCCGAAACGGGCAAATACAAAGCAAATGATTCCTGGCTAAGTGGAAATCCTTATGAACGGTTTATGGGCCGCTGGAGTGTTCTCATTGCCCAAGAATTTTTAGCTTGGCTGGCTGTTCCACCTGCTCGCAGTTGGTTAGACGTGGGCTGCGGCACTGGTTCCCTTACCCAACTTATTCTGGATCGATATCAGCCCACAGAAGTTGTGGCCCTGGATTCATCCCCTGATTTTATTGCTCATACGCAGCAGATGATTACCAATCCTGCGGCCCGTTTTCAGGTGGGGCTGGCTCAATCGCTGGATATACCCTCAAATTCTATGGATGCGGCCGTCTCCGGGCTGGTTCTCAATTTTGTGCCGCAGCCAGAAACGGCCGTTACCGAAATGCGTCGCGTCACCAAACCGGAGGGCACGGTGGGGGTATTCCTGTGGGATTATGCGGAGGGGATGGAGATGCTGCGTTATTTTTGGGATACGGCCGTAACCCTCAACCCCCACGCCGCCCAATTTGACGAGGGACTCCGCTTTCCCCTCTGCCGCGAAGGCCAACTTGAAGACTTGGTGCGCGCTGCCGGTTTGCCGCAAGTGGCAGCCATCCCCATCGAAGTCACCACCAACTTCCCAAACTTTGCCGATTATTGGCAGCCCTTCCTCGGTCACGTTAGCCCCGCCCCCAGCTACACGATGCGTTTACCCCAGGAAGAGCGGCAAAAACTGGCTGACAACCTGCGCCAATCGTTACCCATCGCCGCAGACGGTTCCATTTCCCTGACTGCCAGAGCCTGGGCAGTCAAAGGCACGGTATAAAAATGCACGTCACCTTGCTGGGCACGGGAACACCCACGAACCCGCACCGTTTTCAGAGCGCCATTTTGGTGGAAATCGGAGACGACAAACTGCTTTTTGACGCCGGCCGGGGCGCAGTCCACCAGCTATACCAGGCCGAGGTCGAGATAAACCGCATCAACCCTGTATTTATCACTCACCACCACTTTGACCACATCAACGATCTGTTCGACGTCATTATTTCCTCCGCCATGCGCGGCCGTACCCATGCCCTGGAAATTTACGGGCCGGCCGGGACGGAGAAGATAGTGAACGCCTTGCTGGAACAAGTTTACGCGCCGGACATTCGCTTTCGTCTGGAAGAAGATAAAGATATTCGCCGCCGGGGAGGAAGCTGGGCGGAACGGCCGGAAGCGATAACCCGCGTAGCTGTACGAGACGTCGGGCCGGGACTCGTTGCCGAAACCGGGCAATGGCGCGTATCCGCCGACTACGTATTGCACGGCAATTTTACCCACGCGCCTGATTTCAATTGGCACTGCCTGGGATACCGCATCGAGGCAGAGGATAAAGTCGTTACGATTAGCGGGGATACAGTGCCCTGTGACGGCATTATCAAACTGGCAAGGGACGCCGATCTTCTCGTTCAATGCTGCCATTTACCCCAAAGCCTGGTGAATAATCCGTTAATGCAATACCTCACCACCTCGATCTTGCCTTCCTCCGGGCAGGCGGGCATCATTGCGGCCGAAGCCGGGGTCAAGCGGATGGTCTTGACCCATCTAAGCGACACAATCACCCAGGACACCTTCCCGGAAATTCGTGACGATATACGACAGGCTTATCAGGGAGACGTTTTGCTGGGGCAAGACCTCATGTGTATCGAGGTGTAAATCAAGGCGCTTTCCCGGTAAACTTCTTGCCAAAGCACATTAGGAGGGCATCATATGATAAAACCACCAATCGTTCAGCCTACAGATGAAGTGACAACGGTAGGCAAAGTCTTCACTACCCCGTTAGTCGTAAAAGGAAAGTCCTGGTTTCCCATCGCTCAAGTACTAGCCTGGCCCATCATGGCCTGGGTTGCCAAAAAACGCCGGCCGGAACGCTCCTGGTTACAGAGTTTGGGCGTAGGCGCGTTAACAATGCCGGTTGTGTTAGGTTCGGAATGGGGCCACAATCTGGCCCACGCTGCGGCTGCCCATATTGTGGGCAAACCCATGGATGCCATTCGGGTTATCGGGGGAATGCCTCTACTGGTGTACTACGATATAAATGATGAGACGGTGACGCCGCGGCAGCACATCATGCGTTCTCTTGGCGGCCCTGTGTTCAACATCCTCGTCTTGCCCATAGCCTTGCTGTTCAGACAACGGACTGATCCGGACTCTGTGGGGCGGGATATAGCAAATACGGCCGTGGCTACCAATGCGTTTCTTCCGGCCGTAGGCTTACTGCCCATCCCCGGAATTGATGGCGGGCCAATTCTGAAATGGTCGCTGGTGGAAAAGGGGCATACCCAGCCAGAAGCCGATTTAACGGTACGCAAAGTGGATGGCGTTTTAGGCGCGTTATTGCTGGCGGCCGGGATTGTCTTCCTAAAAAAGCGCCGCTGGTTTATTGGCGGGCTGCTGCTGCAACTGGCAGCTTATGCCCTGAGCATTGCCCTGGGATTTCTCAGAGAGCAAGAATAAGCCAGCCGTCCATCATCCTGCCCGGTAGCCGCGCGGGTATAACCCCGGAATCTCCACCGGCAGCCGACCGGCAAAGGGAATATCACCCCACAAAGCCGCCGCTAACGCTTCCATAGACGGCCGTAAAATCCCATACGTACAAACGTGCGTCCCGGAGCGGGGATAAACCGGCAAATCATACGGGGTGCGCAGGGCCACGGTGATGGCCGGCACGGCCGTATCCAGCAGCGCATTCACCAAATCCGCCTGCCGCTCGTCCAGCGAGGCGCTGATTGTGCCAATGACCAGCAAATCATACTGCGCCGCCTTCCCCTTCAGTTGGGCAATCTCCGTCTCCGTCGGGGGATGGCTGACGATAAACTCATCCACGCGCGGGTGATGGAAACGTAATGCTTCGGCCAGCAACGGCCGTACATAAGCCGAGGTATCCGCCGGAGTCAACTCCTTCGGTTGGGGCATGATGGCCGCAATCCGGGCCGCGCTGTTCAGGCGCAGGGGCAACAGCCCCGCTTCATCCCGCAGCAGCGTCAGCGATCGTTCCGCCACCTGCCGGGCCAACTGCTGGTGCGCCGCGCCGCCCACCACGTCCAAATCCGGCTGCGGCTGCTCCCCCGCCCACTTGCGCAGCCGGTGCGTGTAGCGGATGGAGGGAATGACGTGTTCCTCGCCAATCAGGCCGCGGCTGTAGGCCAGTTGCAGCCCGGCGTAGAGCCGTTCCTCAAGTTCCGGGTCGGCCTTCATCAGCAGCAAATCCACCCCGGCGCGCACGGCGGCGACCACGTCTATAATTTGCCCTGCGCCCTGGGTGATGGCCCCCATGTCCAGCGCGTCGGTAATCACCACGCCGGCAAACCCCATCTCCTGCCGGATCATGTCGTGCATGACGGCGCGGGACAGGGTGGCGGGCACGTCGCTGCCGGTAATGGCCGGGATGGCAAAGTGACCGCTCATAATCAGCTTCACCCCGGTGTCAATGGCGGCTTGAAACGGCCGTAACTCCACCGCCGCCAATTCCTCCCGCGACTTGTCAATCAGAGGCATCTGGTAATGGGAATCCACAGCCGCTTCCCCCTTCCCCGGAAAATGTTTGGCCGTCGCCGCCACGCCCGACGCCTGCAAGCCCTGCACCATCGCCGCCGCCATTTCCGCCACCGCCTGCGGATCGTCGCCAAAAGCGCGGATGCCCAGGCTGGGGTTGGCCGGGTTGCTGTTCAGGTCACACACCGGGGCGTAGTTGATGTTGTACCCCATGGCCCGCATCTCCCGGCCAATCGCCGCGCCCACCTGCCGCGCCAATTCCGGATCAAACGTCGCTCCCAGGGCCACGTTACCGGGGAATTGGGTCGTGTCGTCCCCCAGGGCAATGAGCTGCCCCCCTTCCTGATCCCCGGCAATGAGCAGTGGAGGATGGCCGGCATCCTGCGCTGTTTTCTGCAAGACGGCCGTCAGCTCCCGCACCTGGGCCGCGCTTTCCACGTTATAATGGCGAAAAAGAGTAAATCCGCCCAACGGCCGTTCCGCCACCCAGCGCAAGACCCGCTCCGGCGCCTCCGCACCCTCAAACGCCATCATCAACTTGTAACCAACTAATTCTTTACTCATTTACAATTAACCGACCTGTCCTGAGCCTGCCGAAGGATTCACAATTAATCAGCCCTTCACCGACCCCGCCAACAGCCCGCGCACAAAATACCGCTGCAATGCCAAAAAGATAATCAGCGGCACCACCATCGAAACAAACGCCCCCGCCGTCAGCAAATGCCAATCCTGCCCCTTCGTCCCCACCATCGCCGCCAACCGCGAAGTCACAATCGTCACTTCCGGGTTCGTTCCCAGGAAAACCAGGGCCACCAGGAGATCATTCCACACCCACAAAAACTGGAAGATAGCAAACGAGGCAATCGCTGGAACAGACAGCGGCAAAACCAGCCGGGTAAACGCCGTATAATGGGACGCCCCGTCAATCCAGGCCGACTCAAACAACTCCCGCGGCAGCAAGGAAATATAACCGTAAAACAGAAAGATGGCTAACGGCAGACCAAAACCGGTATGCGCCAGCCACACTCCCAAAAACGTGCCGTTCAAATCCAGCCCCGTGTACAAACGCAGCACCGGAATCAAAGCCATTTGCAGCGGCACGACCAGCATGGCCACCACCAGGGCAAACAACAAATCCCGCCCCCGGAACTTCATCCAGGCAAAAGCGTAGGCGGCAAAAGCGGCAATGGTGATGGGAATCACTGTGGCCGGAATGGTGACGATGAAGCTGTTGATAAACGCCGCGCCCATGCCGTCGGCCGTAATTACGTTCTGGTAATTTTCCAGCGTCCACTGCGACAAGCTGTAGGGCGGCAAAAAAACCGTCCACCAGCCGGAGGTGCGAATATCAATGGGAGCGCGGAAAGAACTGACCAGCATCCCGGCCGTGGGCAATGTCCACATAAAAACGATAAACAAGACCGTCAGACGCACGGCCGTACTGTCAAAAATCCGGCGCAAACGACCTTTGGAAGAAGTCCCGTGATAACTGCTCATTGGTTAATCCCCTGCTTCCGCAAATTACGGATATTTACCACCATAATCGGAATGACCACCACCAGCAAAATAACAGCCAGCGCACTGGCTCGGCCGAAATTACGAAAATTAAACATCTCCACAAACATCCGGTTGGCAATCACTTCCGTCTCAAACTTACCGCTGGTCATCACAAACACAATGTCAAACACCTTCAAAATTGAAATGAAAATCGTCGTCGCCACCGTAATAATAGCGCCGCGAATCGAAGGAATAATGACCTTGAAAAAGATCTGAATCTCATTAGCCCCGTCAATACGGGCCGCTTCCAGAAGTTCCCGGGGCACTCCCTTCAACGCTGCCGACAAAATAACCATAGCAAACCCGGTTTGCAGCCAGATCATAATCAAAATCAAGGCAAAGGTATTCAGCGGCGACGTAATCAGCCAGGGGATAGGTTCAAATCCCAGGGCCGTCACCACCGCATTCAGGACGCCAATTTGCGGCCTTCCCGCCGGCTGCCAGGCATAGACAAACTTCCAGATCACACTGGCGCCCACAAAGGAAATCGCCAGCGGCAAAAAAATGAACGACTTGGCCAGCGATTCCCGCTTGATGCGGTCTACCAGCGTGGCAATCAGCAGCCCCAGCCCCACACTAAAACTGGTGCCGAACACCAGCCACAAAATATTATTACGAAAGGCAATGTGCATATCCGGGCTGGTAAAGGCAAAGACGTAATTTTGCAGCCCATACGCCGTCACATTGTCCCCCCGGACAACAATCAAGGCAGTGGATTCATCATTAATTGTTACTTTGGCGATCTCAAACGAGGGCAGCCTGATAAGATAGTTGTCAAACGTTACCCGTTTGGCATCCTCTGCCAACAGTTGCGCCATATTCTCCGCCCCCAGGAACTCTTCCGGCACTGTATCCGGCAGCTTGCCAATGATGTCTTCCGTGACGCTGAGATACATGGTATTCAGCGCTGGATAGACCAGATACATGGTCAACAGGAGCAGCGCCGGGCCGACAAACACAATCGGCCGTATCTTCTCGCGCAGGGTGAAATTGTTAATACGGCCGATTAAATCATTCGCCACCCAATACAAAGCCCAGATACCGGCTACGCCCAGCGCCACCGCCACCAACGCCAGGATCAATTTAGCCAGCAACGGGTCTAAACCGTTCGATTGCAGCCCTTCGGCCGCACCCGTCAGCCCCAGTGTTTCGTACAGGCGCAGGAGCAGTTGTTCCGGCGCTTTCTTGTCTTTGGTGAAGGCCACGCCCCAACGCAATGCCAGGAGTACGGCCGTAGCAATCGCCAGTGAGAGGATAACCCGCCCCAGCCGCACCCAGGCACTGTCTGAATCATTCCGTGGTACAGTTTGATTAGCAGCCATTTTTCACTCCTGTTTCGGTAATCAGTGGCCGGTAATCGGTAAACGGCAATCAAATCACCATTCACCGATTACCGTTTACTGATAACCGATTACCGAAAACTATTCACTCGGCCAGCTATCTTCAATAGCCTGGAATACCTCTTCTGTATTCGTACCGTCAGCACTGACCCAATCCACCATGCCGCTCCAGAACGTACCTGCGCCTACTTCGGCCGGCATCAGGTCAGAAGCATCAAAGCGGAGCGTCGTGGCCTCGGCCAGAATTTTGGCCTGTGCCTGACCGGAATAATCACTGTACCAATCCGCGGGAACCGCGCTGTTGGGGCTGATGAAACCGCCAGCCTTCACCCACGTTTCCACACCTTCCGGCGAAGCCAGGTATTCCATCACGGCCAGAACCTCCGGACGGTCATCGAACGCCGCGAAGAAATCGCCTGCGCCCAAAACCGGCTTGCCGTACTGCTCGTCAATCGGTGGCAGGTAGAAGAAGGAACTGTCTACACCCGGCTCCATGCCTTCCGGCCAGAAATCGGGAATCCAGCCTGCTTGCTTGTGGAACCAACATTGCGGCGGGTCTTCAAACATCGGCGTCTGCGTATCACCCACAAAAATGCTGAGGATACCAGTGCTGCCACCGTAAACGTAATCCGGGTTGAACCAAATGTTGCTTACAATGTTAGCCGCATTGAGGACAGCCGGATCGTTGAAGGGGATCTCGTGAGCCACCCAGGCATCATACGTTTCTGGGGGAGCCGTGCGCAGCAGCACATCTTCTACCCAGTCAGTAGCCACCCAGCCAGTCACGCCGCCATGC
>JAJRTP010000440.1 GCA_024278255.1 Chloroflexota bacterium
GGCAGTTCAGCCGGAATGGCTGACTGTTCGCCTTCCACTGCCCCCACACCAAGAGGCTTCCACTTTTTCGCCAGGTCATCGGAACGAAGACGATGTTCCGCCCCACCGCGGGCGTGAATATCCTCAAACCCTTCCGGCTCGATAAACATACGCTGTCCTTCCAGCAAACCGTAAATACCCTCCTGTCCTGGTTCCAGACGCCGCTCAATTTTGGCATCCTGGCTCTCAATGGCGTGCGGATCGTAGTCCAACGGCTCTTCGTAGGTGGTGATGAACCCTTCAAAATTACGCAGGACAATGCGTCCTGGCGCTTGGGAAAGGACGTAGTTAGGCTGCACCGGAATCTTGCCGCCGCCGCCCGGCGCGTCAATCACGTAAGTAGGCACGGCGTAACCGGACGTATGGCCGCGCAGCCCCTCGATGATTTCAATCCCCTTGCTCACCGATGTACGCAGATGGCCCGCACCCTCCACCAGATCGCATTGGTAAAGGTAATACGGCCGTACCCGAATCTTCACCAACTCATGCACCAGTTTCCGCTGGATATTGACCGAATCATTTACCCCCGCCAGCAGCACGCTCTGATTACCCAAGGGCACACCGGCCCGCGTCAGCCGGTCGGCCGCCGCCGCCAATTCCGGCGTCACCTCTTTGGGCGCATTGACGTGGATGTTCAACCACAACGGATGATACTTCTCAATCATCTGGCAAAACGCTTCCGTCACCCGCATAGGCAAAAAGACGGGCACGCGGGAGCCAATGCGGATGATTTCCAAATGGGGGATGGCCCGCAGCCGGCTCAAAATCATCTCCAGCAGTTTCGGCGCCAGCACCAGCGGATCACCGCCGGAGAGCAGCACGTCCCGGATTTGCGGCGTCTTCTCAATATACTCAATCTGGGCGTCAAACTCGGAACGGCTGAACGTCTGCGTCGGGTCGCCCACGATGCGGCTGCGCGTGCAGTAACGGCAATAGCTAGCGCACTGCGTCGTCACCAGCATCAACACCCGATCCGGGTAGCGATGCACCAACCCCGGTACCGGCGAATGCTTATCCTCCGCCAGCGAATCTTCCATCATCGAGTGGAAGGGCACCATCTCCGCTGCCGTGGGAATGACTTGTTTCCGCACCGGGCAAGTCGGGTCGTCCGGGTCAATCAGGCTGGCAAAATAGGGGGTGATGTCCACCCGGAACAAGCCGCTCGTGCCCAACGCCTCCCGCTCCGAGGGTGTCAGGTTAATCACCTGCTCCAATTCTTCCAGGCTGTTCAGGCGATGGCTCATCTGCCAGCGCCAATCCAGCCATTTTTCATCCGGCACGTCCTGCCAGTAAGGGGCGCGGGTGTGTACTTTGTCAATCAGGGGTTTTTCTTTTGTTTTGGCCATGGGGTTGAATCCTCCGCGTGGTTCATATTGTGAAATGATGGTTCAAAAATGATATTGTTAAGTATAGCAAGGTTTGTTATATTTTCCAGAAACCATGTAGCCCGATTTTGTAAATCGGGAGAGGGCGATTTGCAAAATCGCCCTACAAAGGATAAACGATGAACAACGAAGCAATTGACAAAATTCTGGCAGAAGCAAAAACCATTGCCGTCGTGGGCTTTTCTTCACGGCCGCATAAGGCTGGTTATTACGTGCCTGTCTATTTGCAGGAACAGGGCTACCGCATCATTCCGGTCAACCCCTTTCTGGACGAGGGGCTGGATGAAAAAGCGTACCCGGATTTACTCTCTGTGCCGGTGCCGGTTGATCTGGTATTGATTTTTCAGCGCAGCGCCAACGTACCGCCCTTTGTGGATCAGGCGATTGAGATTGGAGCCAAAGCGGTATGGATGCAGCAAGGTATCTATAATGAAACGGCCGCCGCAAAAGCGCAGACTGCCGGCCTGGATGTAGTGCAGGACGCCTGCATGATGGTGGAACACCGGCAATGGCGGCGCGTAAACCCGTGAAAGCGTGATGTGCAACTTTTGGTGTGTGGCCGCGTATACTAGATACTGGAATGACGTGTAATCTGGAGGCACATTATGAGTGATGACATCAAACGCTTGAAAGAAGAGGAAAAAGATATTTGGGTGGAGGTGGATGATGTGAAGGGAAACACGGCCGTATCCCGTTCCACCTGTATGTCCCCTTGCGTCGGCAAGCAATCATGGCTGGGCGGGCTGGCCCTGATTTCTGTGGGTGTCTTGCTCTTCTTCTCCGTCACCACAGATTTTTACCTGCACAACTGGTGGGCGCTGTTTATTCTGATTCCAGCCTTTGGCAGCCTGGGCAATGCCTGGCAAAATTATCGGGCAGACGGCCGTTTCAGCAAAAATGTGCGCGGCCCATTCATCGGTGGACTGTTTATTTTATTGGTAGCCGCCATCTTTTTGTTCGATTGGGATTGGGGTAAAGTGTGGCCGCTCTTCCTGGTCATCGCCGGTATCGGCGCCTTGTTGAGCAGTAAATCTGACTAACAGCTACCATTTCCAGCGCCGGGCAATTTGCCCCGCCACAAAACCGGTGATGTAAGCACTCATCAAACCAGCCGCAAGATACCAAAATCCGACAATAAACGCATCCACTTCTGTGAGGGCTACGGCCGTCACATTCACAATGGCCGCCAGCCGCCCGGCCCGCACTGCATCTGCCACAGCCACAGGCTGCCGCCCCGACAACAGCCACAGCACTACCACCGCCAGGCCGCCCAAAAACACCGCAAACAGCAGATGAACCAACAAGCCATGCCAGTTGAAATAAAGGAAGTTGCCCTGGATTAGCTGGCTGGCAGACAGCGTCAGCACGATGGGATCACCCAATTCCCGGCCGGGAATTATCCCCCGCCCAGCAAAAGAAATGATGAGGCCAATGACGGCCGTAACCATCCCAGCCACATTGGCTTCATCCAATCGATCCCTGATTTGCCACCATACCTGCTCCATAAAAACACCCAAATATTTCCGCGATTTGTCCATTTCTAATCATACCTATCTATTGCTATAGAGAAGCTGACAGCCGCAGTTTTTTCCCAGCATATCATCATTTCTGTCAACTCGTCGTGAGGCATCCTACAAAAAAATCATCTGCATTAGCAGCCAATATCTATACGATATATTTGAAGGAGTAGCACAATATTCTACTCATCTAACATTAAAATTTCCCCCAATATTATTGACCGATCTGGGAAGTGGTGATAATATTATGCTTGTCTGGTCAGTCGAGACTTAGAGAAAATACCTCCCCCCTTAAAACTGGCACGAGAGAAACGCGACTGGAACAACCTGATCAGATTTGGAGTAGTACAACACGGCTTTACGCCATCCTCTCTCATGAGTCTCGGTACTGCTCTTTCGCTCGACACACTTCCCTCCTGGTGTGCGGGCAACAAAACCGTCCTCTTGCGAGGGCGGTTTTTGTTTTTATAACAGTCGGGGAATGTAGGACGATTTGCCAAATCGCCCTACAAAATGTCAAGCTAATTTTCCGGGTTGCTGAACCATCTCCCAAATACGGTGTCTAATCTTTTTCCTATATTTTCCCATCCATTTCCTGCTATGCTTGCAGGCTGTGGAGATAGTCAACTATGGAAGATAACACGACAACATTAGCCAGAGAAACATCCCGCCCCTCTGTGAGCGATGTGCTTCGTTTACGTAATTTCAAATTATTATGGCTGGGCGAAGCTGTTTCCCTCATAGGCGACCAATTCTATTTGATTGCTTTACCCTGGCTTGTGCTGCAAATGACGGGCGACGCTCTGGCAGTAGGCGCTGTTTTGGCCCTGGCCGGCATTCCCCGCGCAATATTTATGCTGGTAGGCGGCGCTTTAACCGACCGTTTCTCGCCGCGCGTCATTATGCTGGTCTCCAACATATTGCGGTTGGGCTTGATTTCGCTGCTGGCAGTCCTGGTTATTGGCGGCATTATTCAACTGTGGATGTTATACATTTTCGCTCTACTGTTTGGTCTGGCCGATGCCTTTTTTTACCCGGCGCAAAGCAGCATTGTACCCCAAATTGTGGCGGAAAAGGATTTGCAAACCGGCAATGCTATTGTGCAGGGCACAGCTCAGTTAAGCCTTTTTCTGGGGCCGGTTTTAGCCGGGGGGATGATCGCTCTGTTTGCCGGCCGCGCCTCGGATACGGCTTCGCTGCGGGGTATTGGTCTGGCTCTGGTTGTAGATGCGGCTACGTTTTTAATATCGGCCGTCACGCTATGGTTTATCAAGCTGCCACGGCCGTCTACCAACGAAAAAGCAAACCCGGCCGAAAGCGTCCTGTCCGCCATCAAAGAAGGACTAATCTATGTCTGGCAGGACGAGACACTCCGCATATTTTTCCTGGTGGTAGCCGCTATTTCCACACTTTTGAGCGGCGTCTTCGCCGTGGGGATTCCCGTTCTGGTGAATACTCGTTTTGTGGAAGGGGCTGTAGCTTTGGGTTTGATCATGTCTGCTTTTGGCGCGGGTTCATTGCTGGGCACAGGGCTGGCCGGACTGCTGCCCAAACCAGCGCAGGGTCATTTGGGGACAATATTGCTGCTGGGCACGGCCGTCATGGGTTTGGCCCTCATTTCCTTTGCCTTCGTCCACTCCCTGCCCCTGGCAATCCTCACGTCTCTGGTCAATGGCATAGCCGATGGCTACGTGGTCATCATGTTCATCACCTGGCTGCAACTGCGCACGCCAGAGGCCATGTTGGGCCGGATGATGGGTTTGCTGATGTTTGCTTCTGTGGGATTGGCGCCGGTAGCTACGGCCGTAACCGGCGCATTGCTCGATCTCAATCTGACCGGCGTATTTCTCGGCGCGGGGATTTTACTTCTGGGGATCGTCCTGCTGGCTCTCAGCAACCCTACCGTGCGGGCCATGTCTGCCCAGCCGGCACACATGGAGACGGGGGATTAGCACTTTTTACTGCTCGCCGGGCTGTGTAGCATCCAGGGTGCGCGTTACCGTGTCTACATCTACTCGCTCTGTTTCCGGGGTAGCGTAATAGAGGACGGCCGTCACCTCATACGTATCCGACGGTTCCTGGTCCCGCAAGTGCATTGTCAAATGAAAGTTCCGGTCGGCCGTCTCGATCACATTCAGCGAACTAACTTCCTGCCCCTGGGGATTTCTAATCGTTACCTGAATAGAGGGCGGTTCCAAAAACGGGGTAATGTCAAAGCCCACAGCTACCCGGCGTAAATCATCATACAAAAACAAACCCAATTTTCTCAGGCGCACATCTTCCCGTGATTTGGGTGTTTCAAATGCGTTATCAAAAAATTTTATTTCCATGCGGTAATCGTATCCTTTTTTGGCTGATTTTCAACTTTACGCAGTGCCAGGCACGGGGCAAAACGGCTTTAATTGGCTAAGTTCGTTCGCCCCGTGCCTGGCACTACTCAACATTCTTTCACGGTGTTACAAACGTGAGTACGCCAACACCGCCATTAGCCAGAGGATAATACAACTCCAGACCGGTAATCTGACTTTGATCATTCGCCTGCCAGGCAAATTGGTAGCCGGACACCCCGATAAGTGATGATAAATAGTCCCGCTCCTGCTCCATGATGCCCGGTGGTTCGGTACAGACCATCTCTGTGACTGACAAGCCATTGATATTAAAGTAATCATTAACCGGCACAATGAAACCAGCATATTGATTACAACCGGCTGTCCCCACAATTTGGTTCCCCACAAACCGGACTGTGATTTCCGTGCCGGCCAGCACGTCCTTTTGCCCTCGCTGTGGACCAAATGCCATCAGACGAAAAACAAAACCGTCGCCCGGCGTTGTAGGCAGATTGGGATCAACAGTGGGGGCCGGGGTAGGCGCGGCCATAGCCGTTGCCGTAACCGTCGGCGGCACAGCGGTAGGCGGAGGCACAGTAGGGGGCAGAGGCGTCGGTTCCACAACGGCCGTATCCCCCACCGCTTCCACCAACACCGCCACATCTCTGGCTCCATTCCCTTGCGTCAACACCGGATACGTCGCACTGTTAATATAAAGCAACTGGTTCAAATCGTTCACCAGACGCACACTTATCTGGTAACGGCCGTTCGGTTCAATGTCACGAGGATCATAGGCAACGGTAAATGGAATGGGCAGTTCTGATGGATTTTCGATGATTTGCTCACCCAGGACAACGGCCGTCGCATCCGCCTGAGAAACATCCAGCAATTGCACCTTCACCACTACATCTTCCGGCAATGGTTCTCCCGGCGAGAGGAAAACAGCGCCGGTTACAGTAGCTTCAGGCGCATTCGTCTGACAGGCGACAAGGAATACGGCCGTTACCAACAACCCAGCCACCGCCCAATAAAATCTACAGTTCATCATTCCCCTGCATTTGGTCGGCCATTTGCGCCAGAATTTGCCCGCTCTTGGCAGCTTTCTCCTGCCACACGGCCGTAAACCCCGCCAGTTTTGGATAATCTACCCCAATCCGCCAATACGCCCCCTGCCACCAATCTGTCAGCGAAATCAAACCAGTGATAACGTCAGGCAGTTGATCGTATTGTACGGCCGTGCGCAGCAAATTCACCAACATCTGCTGCCGGTCGCCAAAGCCGCGCGGC
This sequence comes from Chloroflexota bacterium, assembly GCA_024278255.1. Taxonomy (GTDB): domain Bacteria; phylum Chloroflexota; class Anaerolineae; order Promineifilales; family Promineifilaceae; genus JAJRTP01. The sequence goes on from JAJRTP010000440.1 coordinate 6,556, forward strand.
AGTTCCAGGCGGCGCGCCAGGCGGCTGACGTCATCCCGGCTGAAATACAAACCGCTGTAAGCTGGTGTCACCAGATAGCGGGCAATGTCTTTCAGGCTGGTCTTCTCATCGGCCAGAATATCGGGAGCGGGGGGCAGAAATACGCCGGGATCGGCTGGTGTTTCTGTCAATTCGTCGTAATGATGGGCTGCCAGTTCCAGGGTGAGATTGGCGACGGCCGTAAAGAATTCATCCTCCTGCTGCCGCACCGCCAAAACAAAAGGGGGCAGCCAGCGCAGCAAATGTTCCTCCAAAAATTCCCGCTGCCAGGTCTGCCGCGAAGCCACCAGAGGCGTCAAGTTTACCTCACGCGCCTCCGCTTCCGCCTGGCA
>JAJRTP010000441.1 GCA_024278255.1 Chloroflexota bacterium
ATAATGATCCCATGGCTTTGATTCGCCTCTTTAACGAACCGGCCGGACAGGAATATCTGGTCGAGCAGGGTGTCCCGGCTGAATTTGTGGAAAAACTGCCGCTTTTGGGTATTTCCAGTGTGGCTAATCTGCTGGCGGCCATCAAAACAGCAAAGTATTATGAGATGAACGGCCGTGACGTAATCATCACCGTAGCCACCGACTCGATGGAAATGTACCAGAGCCGTTTGGTTGAATTAACAGAAGAAGAAGGTGAATTTACGCCAATGGATGCCGCCGCTGCCTTTGCCCGGAGTTTGCAAGGTATCACGACCGATGCCATGCAGGAATTGTCCTATGTGGATCGCAAGCGTATTCACAATTTGAAATACTTCACCTGGGTTGAGCAGCAAGGCAAAACTTACGAAGAAATCCAGGCGCAGTGGTATGATGATGATTACTGGACGAGTATTCATGGTCATGTGGACGAGATGGATGCTCTGATTGATGCCTTTAATGAACGAGTAGGGCTGCTACCCAAGTTGTTGTCAGAATCTCAGTAAGCACTCGTAAATTACTTCCCGCTTTAGAAGTTCAACTTCTCTGAAAAGTTGAACTTCTTGAGCGAATTGAAACAGCAGATTGCTGGCAGGATGTATCTGTCAGCAATCTGTTTTTTATGCCGCATATTGCCCTCAAAATATGCTACAATGTGGCTGCGTAAACGTATAGCTGGGTAACAATGTCTGATAAAATTATTTCGTTGAGGGATTTTTGGCAATGGGTGATTCCAAGTCTTCGATAAGCCTGCACCCGGACGGTTACATTGAAATTGTTTTTGAGGGAGTCGTTCGTTCCCCACGCCTGGAGGAGTTGATTGAGGAAACCCACCGTTTGTCGGAGGAGTTTGGGCCGATTAACGTTTTGATTGACGGCCGTAACGGGTCCACCAGCCGCACTGCCCGCAGTTTTTCCACCATGATGCGTATGGGACGGTTCCCAAACGTAACCCATCTCATTATTCTCACTACAGATGATCCTGCCAGAATAGACGCAATTCGCGGGCCAGGCGTAGTCACCTCCATTTTGACGGCGGCGCTCGGTTTCCGCCCCATCTACACCAGCGATGAAGCGGAAGCCCGCCGCCTGGCAGCCCAGAGATAAAGTAACCGCGGTATCCCTACCGCGCAAATACACGCGGTAAGGATACCGCGGCTACAGTCTAATAAACAGGCAGTGATTTATCCACCTCTTGTGCCCAGCGGTTGATGCCGCCGTCCAAGTTCCACAGTTTTTGGAAGCCGTGCTGCTGTAATTGACGTATAACGGCCGCACTGCGCGCCCCGCTGCGACACTGCACCACAATTTCCCTGGCCGTATCCAGTTCATTCATACGATCCAACACTTGCCCCTGGGGAATGAGGATAGCGCCCAACGGTTCCAGGTTGGAGATGTCCCATTCGTGCGGTTCGCGCACGTCCAGGATAAGCAGGTCGCTGCCGGCGTCCAGTCTGGTTTTGAGTTCTTGGGGCGTGATTTGGGGTACGGCCGTGCCATTTCCCGTGTCTGCGCCAACGTACAAACTGTGATCGTGGGCCGGCATCCCGCAAAACTGCTCGTAATCAATCAACTCCGTAATCGTCCGGTTCTCGCCGCAAATGGGGCAGTTGGGATTTTTGCGCAGGCGCACCTGGTCAAACTCCATATTTAGGGCGTCGTACAGGAGCAAACGGCCGATCAGCGGTTCGCCGATCCCCAGAATAAGTTTGATTGCTTCCGTCGCCTGAATCGCCCCAATTGTGCCCGGCAGGATGCCCAGCACACCCCCCTCGGCGCAGGAAGGCACCAGCCCCGGCGGCGGCGGTTCGGGGAAGAGGCAACGGTAGCACGGCCCTTCCTCGGCATAAAAGACGGACGCCTGCCCTTCAAAGCGGAAGATGCTGCCGTAGACGTTCGGTTTGCCCAGCAGCACGCAGGCGTCGTTGGTCAGGTAACGGGTGGGGAAGTTGTCTGTACCGTCAATGATGATGTCGTAAGGCTCAAACAGTTCCAAAGCGTTGGCCGAGGTGAGGGGGATTTCGTAGGTGTCCACCTGAACGTGAGGGTTGATGTCCAGCATCGTTTCTTTGGCGCTTTCCAGTTTGGGACGGCCCACGTCTTTGGTGCCGTGGATGATTTGCCGCTGGAGGTTCGTGTAATCCACCACGTCGTAATCCACCAGACCAATGCGCCCCACGCCGGCGGCGGTCAGATAGAGGGCCAGGGGGGATCCCAGCCCGCCCGCGCCAATCAGCAGGACGCTGGCAGCCTTCAGTTTTTTCTGCCCGGCCATGCCTACTTCGGGCATGATCAGGTGGCGGCTGTAGCGCTGTACTTCTTCGTGAGAGAGGGTGATGTCGGCTACGGCCGTAGGGTCTATCAACTCTTTAATGCTCATATCAGCCGCCCTCCCGCAATCGAAGGAATAATCATCAAGGTATCATTCTCGCTAATTTCGGTATCGGCCCCATCCAGGTAGCGCACGTCTTCCTGGTTGAGGTAGATGTTGACAAAGCTGCGCAAGTCGTCACCCTCAAAAAGGTGCTGGCGCAGATCGGGGTATTGTTCTGTCAGGTTGCTCAGGGCCGCACCGACAGTGCCGCCGTCTGCGCTAACGGATGCGTTGTTGCCGGTGTACGGCCGTAATGGGGTAGGAATACGAATTGTTGCCATTTTTATCTCCTTGTTCTTATATCTCTAAAATTTCTTCTTCAATAAAACCAGACCGATCCTCGGCCAACTGCCAGGACTGGCTGTAGGTAGGTTCTCTTTTGAGGACCTGGGTAATCAGATAGGAATAGCCGGGCCAACTGGCCCAGGCCAGGTCGCGGGGCGAGGCCACTGGCACGTCGTCCGGATGGCTGTGGAAAATGCCGATGACGTCCAGGCCGTTCAGCATGGCGTCCAGTTCCGCTTGCTGCCAGGCCTGGGGATCAATGCTGAAGCGGATCGGTTTTTCCGCCTCATTGGGCCAGACGTTTTCCATGGGGCGGATTTCGGTCACGATATTGTCTCCATTTTCCGCCCGCCCCAGGAGCAGCCCACAGCCCTCATACGGGTACGAAGCCGCACCGTGGGCTTTGATTTGGTTGTGGATTTCCTTCGTTAATTTCAGCATAGTTCCTCTGTAGTGCCGGGCACGGGGTAAAACAAGTTGGCTGTTAAAGGCCGTTTACCCCGTGCCAGGCACTAAAAAACGCCTTCCCCAAAAGATGAGAAGACGTCTGGCTGATACAGTCAGACCCGGTTCTCATCTTCCAGAGATTTGTTATTTCTCTGCCGGATTTAGCACCATTTCCCAAATTGGGCGGTTGCTGAGGTGTCATCGGGCCGGTCCCTCGACCTCTCTTGATAAGATGGGTTTGCATTATTTTGTTGTTGGCCGCCATCTTAACAAAAGAGTGGAGGAACGTCAATGACAAGTTGCCCAAAATTGTGTTTGGGTAATTATTCAATCGTCCCAAAAAGGATCGCTCAAATACTTTAGGCCATTGTCCGGCAAGACGGTGACGATGATGCCTTCATCAATCTGGCGGGCTACCTGGATGACGGCCGTAACTGCCGCCGCCGCCGAGATGCCCACAAACAACCCTTCCTGCCGGGCCAGAAAGCGGGCCATCTCGTAAGCATCTTCTGTGCGGACGGTGATTTGTTCGTTAGCCATGCTTTCATCGTATATGCCGGGCTGGAGGGAGGTTGCCATGTGCTTGAGACCCTCCAGGCCGTGAAAGGGGCCGTCCGGCTGCATGGCGATGGTTTGGATGGCCGGATTGTAGGTTTTCAGGCGGCGGGCTGTGCCGGTGAAGGTACCGCCGGTACCCAATCCGGCAACAAAATGGGTGATACGGCCGTAACTCTGTTGCCAAATCTCCGCGCCAGTCGTGTGGTAATGCGCCTGCCAATTGGCCGAATTGTTGTACTGATTGGCGTAAAACAGTGTCGGGTCATCCGCCGCCAGCCGCCGCGCCGCCAGGATAGCCCCATCCGAGCCTTCCAGCGGATCGGTGAAGATCAGTTCCGCGCCGTAAGCCTTGAGGATGGCGATACGTTCCGGGCTGGCATTGGCCGGCAGGGTGAGCATAACGCGGTAGCCCCGTGCCGCCGCCAGCATGGCGTAGGCGATGCCCATGTTGCCGGAAGTAGAATCCAGCAAAGTCATGCCAGGACGCAGTTGGCCGTGCGCTTCGGCGGTGAGGATGATGTTGAGAGCGGCCCGGTCTTTGACGGAGCCGCTGGGATTGTACCATTCCGCTTTGGCGTAAAGCTGCACGGTGTCGGGAATGTCGTGGGCTACGGCCGTGCGCCGCAGTCGCAGCAGCGGGGTGTGGCCCACGTGGCTTTCCAGACTGTCAGATAAAATTTGCTGAGGAGCAAAGGGTGTGTGTGTTTCGATTGTAGATAACATATTGCAACTGTTCCTGATTAAAAGATTGACGATGGGGACATACAAAAAACGGCCGTACCCGAAGGTGCGCCAGACTGCAATCTTGCGACTGCGAGGGTGGCTACGGCCGTTTGTCTCTGTTCGTTATCGTCTCAGGAATAGAACAACGGCCGTTAGCGCCCTCGCTCCATACACCTGCAATATTGTCCATTCATAAGGAAAACCTGTTATCGAATCGTTATACTTTCAGTATAGCAACGCTTTTCATGGCGTCAAGGGTCTGATTTGCCAAAAGTTAGATGGGGCGGGGTTGGATATTCTTACCAATGTAGGGCGATTTTTAAAATCGCCCCACGAAGCGGATAGCCGCACCCACAGAATAAACAATGAGCATCTGGCCGGGGCCGTAGGTAAGCCAGACGACGTCGCCGATGGATTTGAATTTGAGACCGCTAAACAGTTCGCCGGCCAGAACCAGGTCACTGAAGAGGAAAAGCGCCGCGCCCACAGCCAGACCAATGAAGCGGGATGATTGCAGCGCCAGGCCGGTGGCGAAGCCGGTGGTGGCCGCCAGAAGCAAGGCGTAGGGCAGGGCGGTCCAATGGAGCTTGGTCGCCGCCTGCCCGCGAAAAACGACGAAATACCAGGCAATGGCGGCGATGACGAGCCAGATGGTGAGCGTTCCCCAGCGGGCAGCCGGGTCATTCAAGCCGGTTTGGTTGCTATAGCGGAGGATGGCCGCGATGTAGAAGATGTGTCCCAGGCCAAACGCAGCAATCCCACCCATCACGTTACGGCCGAAAGGCAGCAGGCCGGATAAGGCCAAATCGCCGATAAAGCCAAGCGTCATGCCGATAGCAATGAATAAGGCATACGGTTTGGCCACGCTGTCCGGGCTAATGAGGAACCAACTCCAGCCAGCCAGTGCCAGCGCCGCCGAAGAAGCCATCCGCAACCGGACGGGAATGCGGTGCGTTTCGCTCTCGCGGCCAAAGATGAAGCCGCCAAACAGCAAAATTGCCCACAGGAGCCAAAGTCCTATGAGCCAGTAACGGGAAATGTCAGGAAGATAATCGAGCATCTGAGTTTGTTTGCCCAGAAGTTCAACTTCTTTGAGAAGTTGAACTTCTCGCGGGAATTTACATTTGACTCAGATATTTTAGTCCATTATCGGGCAAAACGGTAACGAGAACGCCGCGATCCAGCGTGCGGGCAACATTGACGGTGGCGGCGACGGCCGCAGCCGCGGAGGGACCGACGAGCAGTCCTTCCTGCCGGGCCAGAATTTGGGCCATTTCTTCGGCTTCGGTGCGGGTGATGGTGACGTTTTCGTCGGCGGCCGTTTCGTCATAGATGGCTGGTTTGACGGCCGTGGCCATATGCTTCATCCCCTTAATCCCCTCGTGGGCGGTGGCCGGCTGGATGGAGATGCACTGCACGGCCGGGTCTTCCTGCTTCAGCCAGAGCGTCGTACCCATAAAGGTGCCGGCCGAACCCAATCCGGTAACGAAATGGGTGATACGGCCGTGCGTCTGCTGCCAGATTTCCGGGGCCATCGTGTGATAATAAGCCAGCCAGTTCGCCATGTTGTCGTATTGGTTGGCATAAAAGAGGCTGGGGTCAGCTTGGGCCATCTGCCGCGCCAGACGCAGCGCACCGCTGGAACCTTGTTTGCCGTCGGAGAAGACCAGGTCAACCCCGTACTGGCGCAAAATGGCGATCCGTTCCGGGCTGGCGCTGTCCGGCAGGACCAGCTTAATTTTGTAGCCACGCGGGATGCCCAGCATGGCGTAGGCGATGCCCATGTTGCCGGAGGTGGAATCGAACAAGGTCATCCCCGGCCACAGTTTACCTTCTTCTTCGGCCGTCTGCATGATCCACAAGGCAGCCCGGTCTTTGACGGAGCCGCTGGGATTGAACCATTCCGCTTTGGCGTACAATTCTACCGTGGCGGGCAGGGCGCAGGCTACGGCCGTGCGCTCCAGGCGCAGCAAGGGTGTATTACCGACATGGGCTTCCAGAGTATGGGTGGTTTGGAGGTGGGTTAGTTGTGTTAGTGTCATTTTTGTAAATTGGTAATTGGGTAAATTGGTATTTATGGGCAGTATAGGGGAGAGGCGGAGGAGGTGTCCAGGAGTATGCTGTATATCAATTATTTCTATTACATACATAGATAATATTTATAATGCGATCAAAGCAGCCCGGCAGCCAATCACCTTGTCACCCAGCAATTCTATATGTAAATTTGCCTCAGCGCTTCAATTTAAGTTAAATACTTCCCAAACCACACCGGAGAGTACAAGATGG
>JAJRTP010000442.1 GCA_024278255.1 Chloroflexota bacterium
CCGTCCACTTTCAACTCTCCACTCTCCACTTTCAACTGTTTGATTCTTGCCTTCGTCACCTTGCCCTTGTCGTTGACCGCCTCGGCCAACACCCCTTCCTCGCCGCTGTATTCCTCCACCAGCGCTTCCAGTTCCTGGCTCAGGCTGTCCTGGTCGGTCTGCAGCCGCTCAATTTCCGCCTGCTCGGCGGCAAAATAGCGGGCTACCAGCAGGCCGGGCGGAATCAAATCCGCCTTGTATTTCTTGCGGCCGATGACCAGGTCAGGTGTTTCCCGGCTCTTTTGCCCATTGGCCGTCACCAGCTCACGCAGCACGCCGCCCGCCGCCCAGCCATCCTGGGTAATCAGGTAAACGTCATCCTGCATCGTCTCCGCCCAATAATCAAGCAGCAGTTGGTAAATGGCGTATTTGTCGATCAGGTCAACCGCAGCAAAACGGGCCAGCAAATCTTCCGCCAGATCGGCAATCAACGCTTTGGGACTGTCGCCCACCGCCAGCCCGCGCAAGCAGTCGTCGTGCGCCGCCTGCCAGTCCGCAAAAACGGCCATCGCCCGCCCAGCAAAGGCGGTAAATTCCGGGTGGTTGAGAATCGTCCCCTTCACCTGGCCGGTGGGAACCAGTATCTCGCTGTAGCCGTCGCGCCCATTGGACCGGAACAACGCCCGGCGCAGGCTGGGGAACACCTGCCAGTAGGCGTCCAATTCGTCAATATCCCGCTGCGGAATGCCGCCGTTGAGATGGGCAAACAGGTCTTGGATGTCCTCCGGCTCGCTGCTGTCAATGTAGCGGGGGATGTTCAGGTTGTACTCATTGGCCTCGATTTCGCTGAAAGGCACGAGCCGGGCATAGCCAGGCAGTTCCGTCTGTCGGGTAAACACATCCACAATCTGGTGGATGTCCCGCTCGCGCAGCCGGTTCTTGTTGCCGTCTTTCATAAACCCCTGGCTGGCGTCAATCATAAAGATGCCCCTACGCCGGGCCGCGCCCTCCTTGTCAATGACGATGATGCAGGCGGGGATGCCCGTGCCGTAAAACAGGTTGGGCGGCAGCCCCACAATCCCCTTAATCACCCCCTGCCGGATCAGGTTGCGGCGGATGCCGGCCTCGGTGTTGCCGCGAAAGAGGACGCCGTGCGGCAGGATGACGGCCGCTTTGCCCGTGCTTTTGAGTGATTTCAGCGTATGCAGCAGGAAGGCATAGTCGCCATTTTTGGCGGGCGGCACGCCATACGCAAAACGGCCAAATTCATCATCGTCCGGGTTGACGCCGTTGCGCCACGATTTATAGGAAAAGGGGAAATTGGCAACGGCAAAATCGAACCGCTTCAAACTGCCATCTGCTTCCAGCCAGTGCGGGTCAGCCAGAGTATTCGCCTGCCAGATTTCGGCGGTAGGATTGTCGTGCAGAATCATGTTCATCCGGGCCAAAGCAGCCGTGGCGTTGTCCATCTCCTGCCCGTAGAGGGTGAGGCCGTTGGGCGCTTCGTCGGCCACCTTGAGCAGCAGCGAGCCGGAGCCGCAGGTGGGGTCGTAAGCGGTCATGTCCTGCCGCGTCTGGCGGGTAATGCCCACCAGTTTGGCCAGGATGCGGGACACTTCGGCCGGGGTATAAAACTGCCCCTTGCTTTTGCCCGATTCGGTGGCGAAGTGGCGCATCAGGTATTCGTAGGCGTCGCCCAGCAGGTCATCCCCTGCGGCGCGGTTGGCGCTCAAGTCCAGGCCGTCAAAAATCGCCACCAGCTTGGAGAGGCGGTCTACCATCTCCTTGCCCTTGCCCAACTTGTCCTCGTCGTTGAAGTCAGCCACGTCAATGACCCCTTTGAGGTCGTTTTCCTCGGCTAAACGGCCGATGATCTTGTTGATCTTGTCACCGATTTCCTTGTCGCCCTTGAGCCGCGTCATGTCGGCAAAGGAGCCGTTTTCGGGGATGGCGATGATGCCGTAGGGGTCGCCGGCATATTTGTCGGAGACGTATTTGACGAAGAGGAAGGTGAGGACGTAATCCTTGTATTGGGAAGCGTCCATGCCGCCGCGCAGTTCGTCGCAGCTTTGCCAGAGAGAGGAGTAAAGTTCAGTTTTTTTGATTGCCATATGTTTTGCTGACCAGAAGTTCAACTTTTTAAAAAAGTTGAACTTCTTAGTTCATCTTGTCAAGAAGTTCAACTTCTTCGAGAAGTTGAACTTCTGCTACTGCTGAATTAATGCTTGATTCATGGCCGACCTTTGTCTTAAAACAACGTACTGTTGGCGATTGGATTACATGCTCTTATCATAATTGATTGCTGCTTTTCTGGCAATTTCACAACTACCAATTTGGGGCAATTAGAAGTTCAACTTCTCAAAGAAGTTGAACTTCTTTACCTATGGGCCGAGTATTTATCTGCCTAACAGGTTAACGAACAAAGGTGTGCCAGAAAACGCCAGTTTGTTGATTTTCCGCCCAATGTTCACCTCAAATAGCAAAATGAGCGTAAAAATACCGGGAAACGGCCGTTTTTTCGTAAAAACATGCGTTGATCCCGGGATCAACGACCACCTTCACCATCAATAGTACCGTTGATCCCCGGATCAATGACCACTTTGCCCGTCAATAGTACCGTTGATCCCCGGATCAACGACCACTTTGCCCGTCACCAGTACCGTTGATCCCCGGATCAACGACCACATTGCCCGTCACCAGTACCGTTGATCCCGGGAGCAATGACCACTTTGTCCGTCACTATAGACGTTGATCCGGGAAACAACGTACCTTTTTCCAGTGGTTCTGGCGGTTGATGAAGTCCTCACAGCCTGATTGATCCCCGGCTTATGCTGTGGATCGGCCCAGTAACGGCCGTATCCCAACCACGCCTATCACTTATCCAACAGAAAACTATCTCAGGAATACGCAGCTTACCTCATGCCTCTTGGGCCATTCAATCATAAACGGTTAACCCCATCTTAAGAAATTTGTGGCATACTAATAGCCATGGCTCAGCGAACGAATGCGGAGTGGCTGAACGATTTACAACAGCCAGGGGATGTCCAGGCCAGCGCGCTGGCTGATTTGCGCGAGTATCTGCTGCGGGCGGCGTTTGTCTACCTGCGTGACGGCCGTAGCGAACTCAACCATCTTGCCAGTGACGACCTGATGGAAATGGCCGAGGACTTCGCCCAGAATGCCCTGCTCACCCTGCAAGCCAACCTGCGCAAATTCCGCGGCGACGCTAAATTCACCACCTGGGCTTACCGCTTTGTCATCAATGAAGCGGCGGGCGAACTGCGTAAACGGCGCTACCGGGATTTTTCCTGGGATGAGCTGACGGAACGGGAAACGGCCGTGTTCCCCCAACTCCTGCAATCCGACCAACCCCTGGACCCCACCCTGCAAGCAGAACGGGAAGAACTGATCCGCTTCCTGGTCAACATCATCGAGACCGAACTGAACGAACGGCAGCGCATCGCCATTCTCTGCATCCATTTTCAGGGACGCTCCATGCAGGAAACGGCCGAAATTCTGGAAACGTCGCCGAACACCCTGTACAAGACGCTGCACGACGCCCGCAAGAAGATCAAGGCCAAACTGCTGGCCCGCCACTACAGCATGGGCGATATATTGGCCTTATTCGATAGTTTGTGGTAAGAATTATCCGATCATTTGCATCCTATCTATAACGTATTGCGTATTTCGTATTGCGTACCAGAGAATTTACAAACTATCACGACTTCACGCATCACGTATCATACTTTTTGGGAAGGTCGCTTTGGCTGAGGAAACATTTACCCGCTGGATTGAACAAGTTTACACCACTGAAGAACACGAAATAGATTGTAAACAGTTGCAAAACTTTTTGCCGGCATTTGTGGATGCCGAAGTCAATGGGGAACGGTTGCCGCATACGGCCGTTATCCAGACCCACTTGCAGCACTGCCCCGACTGCCAGGAAATCTACGAAGGACTCAACCTCGTCATTCGCGCCGAAGCGGAACTGCCGTCTCTTACAATGGATTGAATAGAAAAATAATGACCACGATCACTTTGAAAGAACAGACGCAAGAACTTTTGCAGGAAACGTTTCCCGACGAAAAAGATTTGGATGCTACCGTGCGGCAGCTTATCGAAGCGGAATACCTGCGGCGGCTAAGGCAATATCGCCGCACTGATCGTGCCTTATCACGTAAATATGGCGTTTCCTTTGACGAATTTATCAGCCAGCGGATAACACGGGAAATGAATTATAGTTGGGAAGTTGAACAGGATGCGATCTCCTGGGAAACGGCCGTAGGCGGTATCCTGACAATGGAACGCAAATTACCAATTACTTAATTCCCACCCCCAATTTGTAAGAAATCCCCACCCATCTCCATCTTATCTACAAATCACACAGTTACGGCCGTTCTTTTTGAGAACTCAGTAGGACGATTTGTCAAATCGTCCAACAGACGCCTAAGCTGGACAACGTAGCAGATTTACAACTGAAGAAGTGCGCCATTGTGAATCTGTCCGTACCTAAACAGGTGAACATTGTCAAGAAGAGGGTCGCCAAACCAATCCGGTTTGTGCTGACCCTTTTTGTGTTTTAGCAATTAGAGATCGGAGACTGGAGATTAGAGATTGGCTGCAAACGACTGGCAATCTCCAATCTCCCAATCTCTAATCTCTATAGGATGGAGACAAACCATGACCAAAAATAGCATTATGACCCGAATCGCCGAATTACAAGACATTACCGCCTTCCGCGATCTACATTGGGAGGGCACCTTCGAGGAATACCTGGAAAAGACCCGCAAAGACCCGCGCATTGCCCGCTCCGCTTACCAGCGTGTCTACGATATGATCATCTCCCACGGGCAGGAAACCTACACCCGTAACCGGGAGCAGCTCATCCATTACAACTTCTTCGACGACCCTTTTGAGAATGGCAAAGATGCCGTTTTCGGCATTGACCGGCAGTTGATGGACCTGGTGCAGATTTTCCGCTCGGCTGCCCGGCGTTACGGGACGGAAAAACGGGTAGTCCTGCTGCACGGCCCTGTGGGTACGGCCAAAAGCACCATCGTGCGCCTGTTGAAGAAGGGGCTGGAACAATACTCGCGCTCGGAAGACGGCCGTCTCTACAGCTATCGTTGGGAACCGGAAGACGGCGAAGTGATGGACTGCCCCATGCACGAAGACCCCCTCCACCTCATCCCCAACGAGTTCCGCGCAGTGGTTCTGGAAGAACTGAACAAAGGGCGCGACGGCCTGGAGCGCATCACCATCGAAGGCGACCTCTGCCCCGCCTGCCGCTTCGTCTTCAACGAACAACTGGAAAAAGCCGGGGGGGATTGGGTTAAAGTGGTCAACCAGGTCAGGGTCAAACGCATCCTCCTCAGCGAAAAAGACCGCGTAGGCATCGGCACCTTCCAGCCCAAAGACGAGAAGAACCAGGACTCTACCGAACTGACCGGCGACATCAACTACCGCAAAATCGCCGAATACGGCTCCGACTCCGACCCCCGCGCCTTCAACTTCGACGGCGAACTGAACATTGCCAACCGCGGCCTGGTGGAGTTCATCGAAATCCTCAAGCTGGACGTGGCCTTCCTCTACGACCTGCTCACCGCCTCCCAGGAACACAAAATCAAGCCCAAGAAATTCGCCCACACCGACATTGACGAGGTCATTCTGGGCCACACCAACGAAGCGGAATACCGCCGCCTGCTCAACAACGAATACATGGAAGCGCTGCGCGACCGCACCATCAAGATTGACATCCCCTACAACATCCGCTACCAGGATGAAGTGAAAATCTACCAGCGGGATTTCAGTCAGAAGAATGTGATTGGCTGCCACATTGCGCCGCACACGCTGGAATTGGCGGCGTTTTGGGCCGTTCTCACACGGCTGGAGGAGCCGAAGCGGGCGGGGTTGTCGCTGGTGCAGAAGTTACGGTTGTATGACGGCCGTTCTCTCCCCGGCTTCACCGAAGACACCGTCATCGAATTACAGGAAGAAGCAGCCAACGAAGGCATGTTCGGCATCTCCCCCCGTTACATTCAGGACAAAATCTCCAACGCCCTGGTACGCGACACCAACCGCACCTGCCTCAACCCCTTCATGATCCTGCGCGAACTGGAAGGCGGCCTGCGCCACCACTCCCTCATCACCAGTAAAGAAGAGCGCAAAAAGTACCGCGACATGCTCTCCCTCGTCCGCGCCGAATACGACGAAATCGTTAAAAACGAAGTGCAGCGGGCCATCACCGCCGACGAAGACGCCATCAAACGCCTCTCCGCCAACTACATTGACAACGTGAAAGCGTACACCCAAAAACAAAAAGTGCGCAACGAATACACCGGCCAGGACGAAGCGCCCGACGAACGCCTCATGCGCTCCATCGAAGAAAAAATCGAAATCCCCGACAGCCGCAAAGATGACTTCCGCCGGGAAATCATGAACTACATCGGCGCGTTAGCCATTGATGGCAAACAGTTCTCCTGGGATTCCAAC
>JAJRTP010000443.1 GCA_024278255.1 Chloroflexota bacterium
GGCCGTTAACCCCTCTTCCCCTTCTGCCAGCCGCGCCGGGATGTAATCTTCCCGGCCGCTTTCACTGGCGATATTCTGGCTGAGTCTGGCCCACACCAGACCGCGCCGGGGCATAGTTTGCACCCCTTGCAGGCGGTAGATGGCCGGAACGCCAAACATATCAAACTGTACCATCGCCGAAACGGGATTGCCGGGCAGGCCGATAACCGGTTTGCCCTCAACTACGCCAACAATGGTAGGCTTGCCGGGACGGGTAGCCACGCCGTGCAGCAATACGCCCGGTTCGCCCAGCCCGTCCACCACTTCCACCGTCACATCCCGTATGCTCACCGAAGAACCGGCGGACATGACAAGCATATCGCAGCGAGCCAGCATGTCGGCAGCGGCCGTTTGCAGCGCAGCCAAATCATCGGACACAATACCGCCCAAAACGGGAATCCCGCCGGCCTGCCGCGTCAGCCCGGCAACGGTGTAGCTGTTGATGTCCCGAATCTGGCCCGGCCCGGTCATTTCCTGCGGCGGGATAACCTCGTCGCCGGTAGCCAGGATACCTACACGGGGCTGGCGGCTGACGTCAATTTCGGTGATACCCAGGGCCAGCAAGCCGCCCAAATCCTGGGGGCGCAGCAGATGGCCGGCGGGCAGGACGACAGCGTCCAGAGCCACATCTTCACCTACTTGCAGCACATTTTGCCCTACCGCCACCGCCCGGAACACTTCGATTTCAAAGGGCGGGATCATCTCTCCGGCCATCGTCTGGGTGTGTTCAATTTGCACCACAGCATCGGCCGTGTCGGGAATCATGCCGCCGGTGTGGACGATGGCCGCCTGCCCGGTATGCAGCGCCACCTGAGCCGCCTGGCCCATGGGCACTTCGCCGATCACTTCCAGAAAAGCAGGCAGTCCTTCGGACGCCCCGTAACTATCTTTGGCGCGGACGGCATATCCGTCCATCGTGCTGCGGCGAAAGGCGGGCAGGGGCTGGGGAGAGAGTACGGCCGTCGCCGTCACCCGGTCCAGGGCGTCTTCTGTGGCGATGGTTTCAGGGGGTAATACGGCCGTTAAATGCTCAAACAATAAAGCGCGCGCCTCATCCGGCGGCAAAACGTTAAAAAATTCCGGCATAATGTTGTCCTCTAGGGTTCCACGCCTACAATGGTCCCCAATTTGTTGATTTTCAGCGTCCAGGTGGAGCCGGGCTGGAATTGGCGGTACTCTTCCAGGGTGGCGGGATGATAGGTGTAATCACGGCCGTCAGCCCGGAAGATTACACTGAAACTGGCATCCCGTGCCCCTTCCCGTTCATCAACCGCCAGGGACAGCGCCGGCCAATCCGGTTGAAAGTCATTACCGGAAGCGGCTGCCTCGTCTACCATTTGCCACTCCATGACCGTATAGCGGCACATGGCGTCATACACCCGGTATTCGCAATCCTGCACCACTTCGCCAACGCCGGAACCGGTGTCTACGGTATACGGCGTACCGCACACCTCCTCGGCATTGGGCGCGGGACTGTCCTGCACGCGGCGCACCTCGTCGGAACAAGAGAGTATCTCAGCATCGGCCGGTATCTGATCCTGCCAATCTTTGTATTCCGCCGGGGCCAGGGCTTCAATGGCAACGGTGTACTGCCATTCCACATCGGCCACCGTACCTTTAACGTCATCCGTGCGCAGCAGCAAGAGCAGCAAACCACCGCACAGAAACAGCAGAACAATCGCGCCTCCAGCCATCACCCAACCGGGCAGGCCGGATTTGGCGGCCGGTTTGGCCGGCGGGGGGGCCGGTTTGCTTTCCGATTGACGCAAGGGCGCACCGCACTGGGCGCACTGCCGGGCTGTGGCCGGATTCATCGCGCCGCAACTGGGGCATTTTACGTCAGGGGCCGGTTTGTCTTTGTAGGCACCCAGAACACGGCCGCTTTCCCGTTTGATCGCGTCTTCGGACAGATCGCCCCCGCATTGGCTGCAAATTTTGGCGTCGGCCGGGTTGCGTGTGCCGCAGTAAGGGCAGTGAATGTCCGCTCCTTTTTTAGCTTGTTCAATCACGGCCTCATCAGTAATCAGTTCTTCCTGGGCGGCCTGCTCAAACCGAACGTCGTCCGGCTGGGGCGCGCCGCAGTTAACGCAAATTTTGTCTGTGCCTTTGTTGCGTGTGCCGCAGGATGGGCATGTCCATTCCAGATGAACGTAACCGACGGTCTTTTTGGTCATGCAATTATCTCCGTTATCAAGCTGCCAATTCTTTCTGGGCTACAATTTTAGTGATGGTCACGCGGATAAGCAATTCACCGGGGACGCCGTTGCGCTCGCCATAGGCTGCGGCCTGATCTTCACCCATGTAGCGGGCGGCAATGCGGGTGGCCCAATGTTTGACGGCCGTCAGATCATCACTGATGTGAGCCGTGCCTTCGACGAGGACAAAGGCAAAGGGCGGTGTCTCGTCATCCACGCAGAGGGAGACACGGCCGTCGCGCCGTATGTTCCTCGCTTTAACAGATTCATGCCAGGTATTGAAGACCAAATCATCCCCATCCAATAAAAACCAGATGGGGGCTACGTGGGGACGGCCGTCAGCCCGCACGGTAGCTAATTTGGCAGTGCGCGTACCGGTTAACAAAAATTCGCGGGCTTCCACCGGACTCATTTTTTTCATGGCGTATCGTCCTCTTTTTCTTCCGGGGATTCAGCCAGGGGGACGAGGAGGAGACGGCCGTACTGCTGCCGAATTTCCACCTGTTGACTGCCTGCCAGAAGTCCCGCGGGAACCAAAACACCGTCAGGACCGACGACGGCCGTCATCAACAAATCTCCCTGTGCTTCATTTTCTGTCTTGCGCAAAATCCGGCCCATGTACCTGGCCAGCAAAACGGCCGCCCCGCCCACCAGCAGCAAAAAGCCGCCAAGACACAAAATCTGTACAAGTAAATAACCGATGTTGATACCTGTTGCTTCCATTTTTCTCCATCCAAGTTGCAGGTTCCAAGGCGGCCAAGTTGCCAGCCCGCCAACTACCCGACTACTCGACTACCGACTACTCGACTACCGACTACTCAACTACCGATCCCCCATACACGTACCCACCAGCCGGGCGCTGCGTATCCAGGCGTGATCCGGCGGGACGGTTTTACGTTTGCCCACGACGTCAGGCAGAGGCACAGCTTCCACACCTTCACCGCGGGAGGCAACCATCACACCGTAGAGGCCGTCGCGGATAAATTCGGCGCAGGCTGTACCTAATTTTGTCGCCAGCAGCCGGTCGGCCGCCGAAGGAGTGCCGCCCCGCTGGACGTGTCCCAAAATCGTTGTGCGGGATTCCAGGCCGGTAAGTTCTTCCAACTCTTGGGTCAACATTTGCGTACTGAGGGCGCGCTGGGCTTCGACGTTGTCAATTTCAGCATCCGCTTTATTTTTTTCAGCTTTGCTTTCGGCCTTCTTTTTTTGCTGGATGGCCTCATTCCAGGCAACGGCCGTATCGCCCGACATCGCCCCCTCGGAAACACAAACAATACTAAATCGTTTCCCCTCCCGGCTGCGCTGCCGGATAGCCTGGGCCACAACCTGAGCATCATAAGAAATTTCCGGAATGAGGATCACATCCGCACCGCCGGCCAGGCCCGCACCCAACGCCAGCCAGCCCGTGTTATGCCCCATCACCTCCACCACAATGATGCGGTGATGGCTGTGCGCCGTGCTGTGCAGGCGGTCAATTGCTTCGGTGGCAATACCCAATGCCGTGTCAAAACCAAAGGTAACGTCCGTCATCGCCACGTCATTGTCAATGGTTTTGGGCAGGGTAATGACGTTGATGCCCTTTTCCTGCAAGCGGTACGCATTCTTCATCGTGCCGCCACCGCCCAGGCAAACCAGCACGTCCAGATTGTGCTTGCGGCACGTGTCCACCATCATGTCCGTCATGTCCATAATCTTGCCGCCAATGGGCATCTTATGCGGTTTATCCCGGCTGGTTCCCAAAATCGTACCGCCCAAGGTCAAGATACCGGATAAGGCAGCATCGTTCAGGCGCACCGTGCGATTTTGCATCAGGCCGCGAAAGCCATCCAGAAAACCGATCACTTCCATGTCCATGCTGCGGGCTGCTTTGCCCACGCCGCGAATGGCCGCATTCAAGCCGGGGCTGTCGCCTCCGGCGGTTAATATACCTACGTATTTTGTCATAGCAAAATCTCCTCAATTGTGGAACCACGTATTTCACGGATTCAAAGGATTTTCACGGATGAGTCTACTGAAAAAACTAACCGCAGAGGCGCGGAGGGCGCAAAGAATTTGGAGTCTCCCAGAGAAAAATCTCTGCGTTCTCTGCGCCTCTGCGGTGAAATCAACCTTTTTTCAGTAAAGCCACCTGTCTTATCCGTGTATCTCATAATAGCCTTACGCAGACGCCCCTGAATAAAACCGGATACCAAACCGCCAAAATAGTCGAGCAGCAATAAATAGAACACCAGCCAGGACGACAGCCAACACCAGCGTATTGGTTGATAGCTGTCCTGTCAACCCTTCGGCGGGAACGGTGACGGCAAAGGCAATGGGGACGAGGAAGGTAAGGGCGAAGCGCAGCCAGCCGGGATAGATGCCTACCGGCCAGCGGCCGGCGCTGTACATGCTTTGGAAGATGACGAGCAGGTTTTCTACGCGGACGAACCAGAAGGAGAAGGTGGCTAACATGAGCCAAAAGCTGTAAATCATAATGAAGCCGCAAAAAATGGTGATGAGGAACACGGCCGTACCCCTCAGCCCTACATTTTCCCCCAATCGCACCAAGGCCAGACTAATCACCACCAACCCTAACACCACATCCACCAGCTTCCAGATTTCCACCCGCTGGATGCTGACCAATAGTTGGGAATCGGCCGGTTTTGTCAATGTAAAATCCAGCGTACCTTCCCGCACATCCTGCATAAATCGTTCCAGACTGGGGTTAATCACCAGGTTAATCAGGCCGCCGACTAAAATATAAATCCCGACCAGCGCCAACAACTGATCAGGGGACCAGCCATTCAACGATTCCGTATGGCCAAAAACCACCATCAGACCGCCCACAGCCACAACCAGACCCAGCATGGATTCAAAAATCTGAACAAAGAAGTTAGCCCGGTACTCCAGTTCGTTCAAAGCGCCCAGGCGGAAGTAGGTGAAGATGATACGGATGGTTTTCATAGTTTTGTATAAAGTGCTAGGCACGGGATATTCGACCGTGGCAATTACAAATTTAGCATCCCGTGCCTGGCACTACACATTACGCACCGAAGGCGGAATAGCGTTTGACGCCGGCCTGCCAGATGAGTTTGACGGCAATCAGGCCAATAGTTACCCACAAAAGCTGCACCAACAAACCGCGGACAGCTTCCTGCGGCGTCAGGGCGCCCAGGAGAAGCTGTACCGGGAAATAAATCATCCAGGGAAAGGGCAGGAAGCGGGCGATGGTTTGCAGCAGTGGTGGCAGCAAGGTCAAAGGAGCCATCTGGCCGGAAAAGAACAGTTTGCCCAAGAAATACATTCGGTTCAGAGCCATGACTCGTGTTGTCCAAAACGCGGACATGGCTAACGCCCAGCCCAGCAAAAACTGGATAAAAAAGGCCATAATAACGCCGGGAATAAAGGCCACCAGTGACCAGGGGACAGGATTCCAGGCCGGTTGAAAGATGATGATTAAGACGATGACTGTGGGAATAATAACGATTAGTGTGATCGCTTTGTAGCTGAGATTTTCAGCAATATCGGCATGGATGGGGTGCAACGGCCGTAACAGGCGCGGCGACAATTTTCCCTGACGAATCTGATAATCATATTCCCACATATGCCAATTAAAGCACAGGTGATTGACCACCATCGTGGCAATAAAATACGCGGCAAACCCGGCCTGATCATAGCCGCCCACCGCACCGCCATTGGCCTCGGCCACATTCGTCCACACCACCAGGAAGATGACCGGCTCCAGCACCAGCCCCAGCAGCCAGATGACCATCGCCACCCGGTACTGGAATTGCACGGCCGTCCATACCTTAAAATGCTGCCAGTAAATTGCCCTCAGATGGGAAACATTCTGTATCATTGTAACGAGTGTACCCCGCGTTCCCCATGGCGCAAAATGGAATGTTTCCGGTATACTCGTAAGAGATTTGTTTAGGAAAGCCGATTAATCTTGGGAGGACTTGCTGGGCTGTTACTCTCACACAATTGTCTAAAGAGATCGCTTTTTCTCGACTTTATCCATTTCAAGTGGTGTAGCACATAGAATCCACCAGACCATTGAAAAAAGAAGTGGGAATTAGGACATAGTCCGGTTTTGGGGCAGATTCGACGTATTTCCCCCATAATCCAAACCAGATGTGGCGCCGCA
>JAJRTP010000444.1 GCA_024278255.1 Chloroflexota bacterium
AAGAAGTTAAACGGCCGTAACCTCTACCACATCCGGGAAAAACTGCTTCACCGTGCCTTCAATCCAGCCGTGCAAAGTAACCGGGGCCAGATTACACCCCTCGCAGGCGCCAGACAAGCGTACCTGCACTTGCCCATCTTCATACGAGATAAACTCGACAGCGCCTCCGTGATAATATTCGATGTAGGAACTGAGACTCTCGATAAGCGCGGCAATTTGCTCCTCTTCCGGCGCATCAACCGCGACGCCTGTTCTCATACCAGCATATTCTGTACTCATAGCAAGCTCCTTTTTTGCTTGTTTGCTCAACTGATGAGACTATTATACGATTTTTAAGTGAGACTGGATAGAGGGAAATGGCTGGTTGACTGACAAATCTCAGATTTTACCGCGGAGAGCGCGGAGTTTTCTCTCCTGTATAAACCTCCGCGATCTCTGTATTCTCTGCGGTTTTATAAGTTTTGTCAGTCAATCAGGGGAAATGGTGAAATGGCGGGAAATCTACACCCGGATGCGCAAAAGTGGAATGAGATATTTCGGCAGGAAGGGGACGCCTGGTTAGCCCGGCAGCCGCGCCAACTGCTGCTGGATTACGCGGCAATGCTGCCTCGGCAGGGATTGGCTCTGGATGCGGCGGCGGGGGTGGCTATTCACGGCCGTTACCTGGCCGAATTGGGTCTCCACGTGATTGCATTGGATATTTCCGAAGTGGGGCTGCGCCTGGCCCGGCAGAGAGCATTGGCCCAGGGTCTCTGGCTGGAAGCGGCCGTTTACGATTTGGCTCATCCCTGGTTCCCCCCAGATTGTTTTGACGTAATTGTTAATTTTCGTTTTTTAGAACGGGCTACTTTCCCCATGTACCTGCGGGCGCTGAAGCCGGGCGGCTGGCTGGTGTTTGAAACGTTTGTCAGGACGGATACGGCCGTGCCTTCTCCAACCCACTACCTCAACCCCGGGGAACTAAAAGCTGCTTTTGCCGATTGGGAGATTGTGCATTATGCGGATACGGCCGTACAAAGCCCCGATTGTCGCCTGCGTCAGGTTGAACAACTCGTCGCCCGCAAACCTGGTGTGGCGTGATGAGTGATGGGTGTTCCCCATCCCCTCACTCCCTCACCCCCGCTTGCCGCTGTTCAGACAACTGTTTCAGTTTGATCTTGGTTTCTCGCCAGGTAATTTTGGATAACCCCAGTTTTTGCCGGATGTCATCCTGTTCCACGCCAGCATCCCAATCACGCAAAGCCGAAATCCAGCGCAAATTTTCAAAGGAGAGCAGCCCGTGCGCCAACCCGGCCTCATCACTAATATCCCGCAAAATATATTCCAGATTCCGGGAAGTGCAGGTGAACAGCGTATCCGTCGGTTGATATTGCTCCAGATATTCATCCAGTATTTCCAGCCAGTCCGGGTCTAAGGCCAATTTGCGTTCCTTGTAGCGCAAGCTGGGATTCGCATAGCGAATATACAGTACCGGCTGCGCCTCATCTTCGCGGTTTATATGGTTAGGCACGATGGTCATCGCCTCTCCTTTCTTGATGCCGGTTTGCAGCAGCAGTGTCAGTAAAAGATGGGGGCGGGCATCTTGTCTTTTGATTTCGCCTTGCCGCCATTGTTCGGTGACGATCAACGCCTTGTCTAATTCTTCTTCTGTGGGCAGGGTAGGCAGCGGGCTGGTAACACTGCGCTGGATGACGGCATCGGCCGGATTTTCTGCGAGAACGCCTGTTTTGTTCAACCAGCCGAAGAAGACTTTGAGAGTGGTTATGCGCCGGGCCAGAGATTTGGGGCCGCAGGGTACGCCACGGCCGTTTGGGTCCACCAGCCAGTCGAGAAAATCATTCAAATCTTTGGTGCCAATTTGGCCGATAGGCTGGCCGATGCCCAGATATTCCCCCAGCAGGCGCACATCGCTGGAAAAAGCCTTGATGGTATTTAGGGCAAAGCCTTCATCACGCATGTGTTGGTCAAAAACCCCTGAAGCGGCCTGGATAGAGGCGTCGGCGGTCAGCAACGGCCGTTTTTCTGCTTGTTCCGGGGGTAATTCTGCATCTGGAATCAGAGGTTGTTGAATGTCCTCACTCATGGGGAATCTCCTTCGTGGTAACAGGATGTCGAAAATAATAAGGTGAATTGGTGATTTATGGTGTGTTTCGTGTAGACAGTAAAAGAATAAGCCAGTTATCGCTATTTGTCAAGGCAAAAAAGCGATTTGTTATTGGTTGACACCTGCTGAAATTGCGTTATGATTTCCTTAGATTAACAATTGAAAGCAATAGACTCAGGTGCGCCTACCGCCCGGATGCGCGGCGCACAATGGGGAAAGACCGGTGACCTGCTTTTGCTATTTGGCAGGGAGTCCGGCACTGTCCCGCAGCGGTGAGTTCGGTATTTGGTATTTGGTATTTGGTATTCGGTTTTCAGAGGCAGTATTGCCACTGAACACTGAACACTGAACACTGATTACTGATTACCGGGCAAGTCCGAATACCCGCCTGTTTCTTTGCTCGCGATTTGCCTTCGTGGAAAGAGGCAGCCGGGCCATAGGACATTTTTTTGAACAGTCGGCCCACCAATGGTGGGCTTTTGTTTTGTCTGTGTTCGTTTCCTTCAACCACGGGAGCTTTTTATCATGATGTATGTTAAGAAGGAGAATTCAGTGATGAAACGTTTGACTATTTTTCTTGTTTTATTTGCCGCTCTGCTCATACTGGCTGGCTGTGTGGCGGATGTGCAGCTCACGGCTGTACCCCCCACCGAAGCGCCGCCAGAACCAACGGCCGTACCTCCCACAGAAGAACCCCCCCAGGCGCCGGAACCAACTGTAGAGCCAACGGCCGTACCTCCCACAGAAGAACCCACTCCTACCGTCGAGCCAACCGCCGCACCGGAAATCCTCAGCGAAAACCTGACCGATAGCTGTGTCGCAGAATACGACGAAAATGTAGACTACTTCCCCCAAAAAGCCACAGTAGAATACGCCAGCGGCTACACCATCGAATACTTTAATAATTACAAAGTCCTTACCATTCCCATGCCCTGGCAAGGGGCCGAAGAAGGCGTGCAGTACGTCCTGGTGCAGTGCGGCACACCGCCGCCGGAGGATTTTGCCGACGCTACAATCATCGAAGTGCCGGTGCGGAGTTTTGTTTCCATGTCTACGACCTATCTGCCCTATTTGGATCAATATGGCCTGATTGATCGTCTGGTGGGTGTGGACAACGCCTCCTTCATTAGCAATGAGGCCGTGCGGGCCAAATACGACGCCGGGGAACTGGCCGAAATTGGCAGCGGCGGCGAGGTTAACGTAGAAGCTGCCATTGACCTCGATCCCGATCTGATCATGACCAGCGCCAGCGGCTTTGCCGACTTTGACGCCCATCCCAAACTGGAAGAAGCCGGCCTGACCGTGGCTCTCAACGCCGATTATCTGGACACGACGCCGCTGGGGCAGGCCGAATGGGGTAAATTCTTGGCCGCCTTCTTTAATAAGGAAGGCGCGGCTGAGGCACAGTTTGCCGACGTGGTGGCCCAATATGAGGAATTGACCGCTTTGACGGCCGATTTGGAAGAACGCCCCACCGTTTTCAACAATTCCCCCTTTGAGGGGACCTGGTATGTGTCTGGTGGTAACAGTTACGCCGCCCAACTGTTGGCCGATGCCGGCGCCGATTACTTATGGGCGGACGATGAATCTACCGGCAGCCTGTTTCTGGACTTTGAAACCGTCTTTGATCGCGCCGCTGATGCCGACTACTGGATCAATATCGGTTTCTTTGCCACGCTGGCTGATCTGGCGGCAGCGGATGAGCGGTTTACCGAATTTGCTGCTTA
The DNA here is from genome assembly GCA_024278255.1 of Chloroflexota bacterium. Lineage (GTDB taxonomy): Bacteria > Chloroflexota > Anaerolineae > Promineifilales > Promineifilaceae > JAJRTP01. Next base: position 3,832 of record JAJRTP010000444.1, read on the forward strand.
CCAAAACGGCAATGTGTACAACAACGATGCCCGCACCAACGAATTTGGTGGCAATGATTATTACGAAAGCGGCGCGGCCAATCCGCATCTAATTCTGGCCGATCTGATCAAAATTTTCCATCCTGACCTGATGCCGGATCACGAGTTTGTGTATTACCGGCAAGTTGAGTAGGTTGTAAAAGAGAGAGTGGATATCCACGATCTCCACTCTCATATTTCCCATGAGTGATATAATCGTCACCCCTCAAACTCAAACCCGCACCTGGCCTCAACTGGGGCTGCGCTGGACGGCCGTATCCACCCTGCTCCTCATCCTAATCGCCCTATTCCTTCTCAGCCTCACCCTGGGGTCTGTGCGCATTCCCCTGCGGCAAATACTGGTCATCCTGCTCGGCGGCGAGGCGGACAAGGCGACCTGGGCCACGATTGTGTACGCTTTCCGGCTGCCGAAGGCGATAACGGCCGTACTGGCTGGCGCTGCTCTCTCCGTCAGCGGCTTGCAAATGCAGACCATGTTCCGCAATCCGTTGGCCGGACCATTCATCCTGGGGATCAATTCCGGTGCCAGCCTGGGCGTAGCGCTGGTGGTGTTAACCGTTGGCGTCACCGGGACAACCCTCCTGGCCGGATTGGGTTTGTTGGGTGGTTTTGGCGTCATTATTGCTGCCACTCTGGGGGCCGGATTGGTCCTGCTCCTCGTCCTCCTCCTCTCACGATACGTAGACACGATGACCTTGCTTATTCTGGGCTTGATGTTTGGCTACATCACCGGGGCGCTGGTCAGCCTTTTGCTCTACTTCAGCAGCCCGGAGCGCATCCAGGCATACATTTCCTGGACGTTTGGCAGCTTTGGCGGCGTTACCTGGGGGCAGTTGCAGGTAATGATTCCGGCTGTGGCCGCAGGGCTGGCGTTGGCCTGGCTTTTTGCCAAATCGCTTAATGCCCTGCTGTTGGGCGAGACGTATGCCCGCAGTTTGGGCTTGAATGTGCAGCGAACCCAGGCAGTGATTATTTTGAGTACGGCCGTCCTCGCCGGAACCGTTACCGCTTTTTGCGGCCCCATTATTTTTATCGGCGTCGCTGTGCCCCACCTGTGCCGCATGGCCTTCCGCACGGCCGATCACCGTATTCTCATCCCGGTCGCCGTCTTGATGGGCGCTGTTGTGGCTCTGCTGGCCGATTTGATCGCTCAGGTTCCCGGCAGCCAGATCGTCCTGCCTTTGAATGCGGTGATGGCTTTGCTGGGCGTTCCCGTGGTTATTTGGGTCATCTTACGGCGGCGCAGCCTCCGCTCGTCCTTCGCCGGAGGGTAATGATGATGACTACAGTTGATGCAAGCGGATTACCGTTCACCGATAACCGTTTACCGGCTTCTGCCCCCATCCTCCAAACCCACGATTTAACCATCGGCTACCGCCACGGCCGTAAACAGCCCCGCATTGTGGCCGAAGCCTTAAACGTCACGCTGCACCAGGGAGAACTGGTTTGCCTGCTGGGACCAAATGGCGCGGGAAAATCTACCTTGCTGCGCACGATGGCCGGATTGCAGCCGCTGCTGCACGGCCGTATCACCCTCCACGGCGACGATTTGACCCACCTGACCCCGGCCCAGATTGCCCGTCGCCTCAGCATTGTCCTCACAGAACGGATAGATGCGGGAGCGATGACCGCTTATGGACTGGTAGCGTTGGGGCGGCATCCTTACACCAACTGGACGGGACAATTGTCTGAGCAGGATGAAGGGGTGGTACGTTGGGCGTTAACGGCCGTAGGCGCAGCCGATTTAGCCGGACGACAGATCAATACGCTAAGCGACGGCGAGCGGCAAAAAGTGATGATTGCCCGCGCCCTGGCCCAGGAACCGACTCTCATCCTCCTCGACGAACCAACCGCCTACCTCGATCTGCCCCGCCGCGTGGAAATCATGCGCATCCTGCGCCAACTGGCCCGACAGGAAGGCCGGGCCATCCTCCTCTCCACCCACGATCTGGATTTAGCCCTACGCACGGCTGACCAACTGTGGTTGATGGCTGCCGACGGCTCCCTGCAAACGGGCGCGCCAGAAGATTTGGTGTTGAGCGGCGCATTCGGCCGTACTTTCCCCAGCGACGGTGTAGCCTTTGACCTGCAAACCGGTTCGTTTCGCTTGCTGGAGCAGCCCATTGGCCGGATTGATCTGGCCGGGAATGGCGCCGGCGCTTTCTGGACGATGCGGGCGCTGGAGCGGGCTGGTTTTGCCGTGCAGCCTGGTGCTAATGGCGCGCCGGTGCAAGTGGAAGTGTTGAATGGGGACGGCCGTTACCGTTGGCAGCTTACAAGAGAGGGACAAAACCAAACTTGCTTGTCACTCCAGGAATTGCTGCGTATTTTGGGGAAAAAAGAGAAAGCAGGTAAATGAAAAACTGAAAAATCAGCTTGCCAATATGCTTTGTTGCTTTAATTGAGCGCGTTGACTCAACCACCGTTTAATAGACTGCTTACTTTCGGCCGAGCGTCGCCCGGCCAGCAAGCCGTTCAGACTAATATCCTCATCCAGATCGGGCCAGTGGATACCTTCCCCTTCGCCAATGAGTTCCCAATTGTCGCGTTCGGCCGGCGTACCGTGTTTCAGGCGGGGATACCAATCTAATGGAACAAACAACACGCGCCCATCTGACAGGGATACAATCAGGTTGGTTTCTGTTGTTATTATGTGAGTGACTTTAGTTGTCGCTAAAGTATCCATACCATTCCTCTACTGAAAACTCCGGAAAACTAAAAAATCATATTGCAAACGATAAAATGTCTTCCCATTCAGAGTCGGTTAGCTCTGACTGTTCAC
>JAJRTP010000445.1 GCA_024278255.1 Chloroflexota bacterium
AGGCGTTGTCCATCGGCACCTACTGTGTAGCCTCCGGCGCTTACGTCATCTTTGGCGGCACGTCACCGGTCAGCGGTATGCCGGATCGGGTAGCGGACAGCGATCTGGTCTCCTATCTCATCAGCGATGGCTGGGAGAAGATTTACGGTGGCAAGCTGGAGTTTATCGCCGACCCGGATGAGATGATTCGAAAGACGCTGGATCACATTGACAAGAAACGGGCAGCATTGGGCTTGCCGGAATATGACCCGGATAAATACGGCCGTTCCGGTGACGCACGCATGTTGGAACTGGAAGAATTGCCCTGGACTGAACGACGCGAAGCATTATACGGCGTCGCTGCCGATTAGGAGGGAGTAGATATGTCTCGATATATTGCCACCCGCGCCATTCGTGGTGCAAATGCGCTGGTAACAGAAGCAGAAATGATGCTCAACAAGGCGATTGTGGAGAAAGGGCCGGATACGCCGGTGTCTTTCCCCAACACTGCCTACTATTTACCTCTGATTTATGGCATGACCGGCCAGGAAATAGAAACGATAGGCCAGTTACAGCCGGTTCTCAGCCACGCCCGCGACCTGCTGCATCCGGTCCCGTCGCAAAATCACTGGACACCTTACCTGGGCGAAACGCTGGACAGCGGCATGGCGACCCTGCTGGCGGCTGAGGCGATTGAAGCGATCCGTTTTGTCTACGACTTGCAGCCGGAACCGCTGCCCGGTTTTCATCTGGCGGGCGGCACAGCTTTCACCAACCCGGACAATGGGGCCAATGGCGATGGGCATCTCAATGGGCCGATTGATGATATTCAATTGCGTGCGTGGGGGATTAAGCTGGTAGACGGCCGTATGCCTGGATTTGCGGCTATCGTTGGCTGCGCCAAATCGAATGAAGTAGCGGTACAAATCGTGCGGGAATTGCAGCGGCGCAATATTTTAACCTTTTTGTCGGGGAATGTAAACGGCCGTTCCATCATCCACCAACTGCAAGAAGAAGGCGTCGAACTGGGCTACGACACCTACACCGTCCCCTTCGGCACCGACACCATCAGCGCCATCTACGCTCTGGGCTTTGCCACCCGGTCTGCGCTCACCTTCGGCGGTCTGAAAGCGGGGCAGGCCCGCGACATCCTGCTCTACAACCGGGAGCGTGTCTTCGCCTTCGTCCTGGCCTTGGGCGAAGTGGACGATCTCAAATATGCGGCCGCCGCCGGCGCCATCAACTTTGGCTTCCCCGTCATCGCCGACACCGTCATCCCCGAAATTCTGCCCACCGGCGTGACCTCCTATGAACACGTCGTCTCCATGCCGTTTGCCGAAATTGACGGCCAAGATGACCTGGAACGAGCGGAACGGCTGGTGCAAAAGTGCATCGAAGTGCGCGGCGTCAAGGTGCAAGTTGCCGACGTGCCTGTGCCCGTGCCTTACGGGTCTGCCTTTGAAGGGGAAGTGGTGCGAAAAACCGACATGCGCGTCGAATTTGGCGGCAAATATTCCCGCGCTTACGAATACCTCTACATGGCTCCCCTGGATGACGTGGTGGACGGTAAAATCGAAATCATCGGCCCCGACTTTGCAGACATCGATGAAAAAGGGCACATGGACATGGGCATTGTGGTCAAAGTGGCCGGCCGTAAAATGCAGGAAGATTTCGAACCGGTTCTGGAGCGCCAGATTCACTACTTCATCAACGGCGCGTCCGGCATCCAGCACATCGGCCAGCGGGATATTGCCTGGATTCGTATTTCGCAAGCGGCCGCCGAAAAAGGCTTCAATCTGGAGCATTTCGGCAAAATTCTACACGCCCGCTTCCACGCTGACTTTGGCGCGATTGTAGACAAGGTGCAGGTAGCCATTATTACCGAACCGGAACCATTGGAAGAATGGCTGGGCAAAGCCAGGGAAGCGTATGACTTCCGCAACCGGCGGCTGGCCGACCTGACCGACGATGCCGTCGAGGAGTTCTACTCCTGTACTTTGTGCCAATCGTTTGCCCCTAACCACGTGTGTGTCGTCAGTCCGGAGCGGTTGGGCTTGTGCGGCGCGTACAACTGGCTGGACTGCAAGGCCTCGTACAGCATCAATCCCACCGGCCCCAACCAGCCCATCAAACTGGGACGGCCGATTGACCTGGAGAAGGGATATTGGGAAGGCACGAATGAGTATGCGGCCGTTGGTTCGCACGGCGTGGTGGAAGAAGTGGCTATGTACTCCATCATGGAAAACCCGATGACGGCCTGCGGCTGCTTCGAGTGCATTGTCATGCTCATCCCGGAGGCCAACGGCGTGATGGTCGTCAGCCGCGAGGACACCAGCATGACTCCGGCCGGCATGACCTTCAGCACGTTGGCCGGCATGGCCGGCGGCGGGATGCAGACGCCAGGGGTGATGGGCGTGGGCAAGTATTATCTGATCAGTCCCAAGTTCATTTCGGCCGATGGCGGCTTCAAGCGCATTGTCTGGATGAGCAGCTACCTAAAAGAATCCATGCACGATGAAATGCAGGCCGTGGCTGAAAGGGAAGGCGATCCGGACTTGATTGAACGTATCGCCGACGAGCGCAATGTTACAGACGTGGATGATTTGCTGGCTTGGCTGGAAGAGCATAATCATCCGGCTTTGATTATGGATCCAATATTTTAGTCAGGTAGTCTGATAGTCTTGTAGTCAGGTAGTCTTGTAGTCAGGTAGTCGCTCCGGCCACTCGACTATCAGACTGCTAGACTACTCGACTATTTGACTACCCGACTACCCGACTACCCGACTACTGGACTAATGACTAACCTAAAGCTTGTTCGGGATTTGATGTCTGTCGGTGTGCCCACGTGCGCGCTGGATGATTCGGTGGTGGCGTTAACACGCTGGTTTTTGGACAAGGATGTGGAGGGGGCGGTAGTGCTGGATGAAAACGGGCACGGCGCGGGCGTTGTGACCCGAAATGAGTTGGTGCAGGCGTATACGCGGGGAGATTGGCAAACGCTAACGGCCGTAGAAATAATGCGACCAGGTATGCCTCAAGTTCCGCCGGATATTCCGTTAACGGCCGCAGCCCAAATTATGCAAGACCTGAACACCCGCATCATCTACGTCACCCACCACGCCGGGGGCATTGAGTACCCGGCCGCTTACCTCACTTATAAACACCTGCTGCGCCATCTGGCAGCGCAAGATGAGGCAGAGTTGAAAGATTTAGGCATCGAAGCAGAACGCGAGTCGCCGATTGAAACCTTTACCCGACGGCGGGATGAAGCGTTGCGGCGCGCGAGGAAAGGTAATCAGTAATCAGTTTTCAGTAATCAGTTTTCAGTGACTGAACACTGAAAACTGATTACTGACCACTAAAAAGGAGTCCATTATGCCAATAGAACTTCCCAAAGATAAATGGCCCGGAGAGGTGCGCACGGTGACGATTGGTGCGACGGAGGCCGATGGCGGTACCCGCACCAAAACCGTCACGGTAGGCGGGGAAAAAGCGCTGCCTTTCATGCACTTTGAAGCCGAGATGCCTTATTCACCGGTAGTAGCCCTGGAAATCAAGGACCGCCGGCCAGATGATTGGTCAGCGCTGCTGCTGGAGGAATGGGGCGAGGTGATGGATGCACCGGGAACCTGGGCCAAAGCAGCTGAGGCGGCCGGAGCAGATTTGATCCAGCTTTCCCTGAGCCCCACCGATGCGGAAGGTAATCCTACCACGCCAGAAATGGCGGTTACGGCCGTGCAATCCGTCTTGCGTTCCACCGGCCTGCCCCTGCTGGTATTCGGGCCAGGCCAGGCAGAGGTAGACAACGAACTGCTTGTACCCGTCGCCGAAGCAGCCAAAGGGGAGCGCATCGTCCTGGGCATTTGCGAGGATAAAAATTACCGCACTATCGTCGCGGCCGCTCTGGCCAACGATCACCTGGTCACCGCCCGCGCGCCGATGGACGTAAACCTGTCCAAGCAGCTCAACATTCTCATCACCGACATGGGCCTGCCTCTGGAACGCATCCTGATGGACCCGACAACGGGGGCGCTGGGCTATGGCATCGAATACGGCTACTCGGTGATGGAACGGCTGCGGCTGGCGGCCTTGCAAGGGGATGCGATGACCCAACTGCCCATGATTGTCACCCCCGGTTTTGAAGCCTGGAAGACAAAGGAGGCCAAAGTAGGCCAGGATGTGCCGCCGGAATGGGGCGATTGGCTGAATCGGGCAATTAATTGGGAAACGTTAACGGCCGTTACTCTCTTGGAATCCGGTGCAGATATTCTGGTGCTGCGCCATCCCGAAAGTTTACGGCGGGTGAAAGTGGCAATTGCGGAGTTGACGGCCGTGGCCGAACCAGTGATCAGTGTTTAGTAATCAGTGTTCAGTTTTCGGGTAGACGCTTGACTGAATACTGAAAACTGCAAACTGGACACTGGAAAGGAGAAATTCTGATGAGAACTATCAAACGCAGGCACGGTGACGCCCTCGCCATATTTTTAGCCATGTTTGGGTTGGTTTCTTTACTGGGTTTTCTCTACTGTCTTCTGGCGTGGCTGGGCTGGCAAAGCAGCCCCTTCGACACCCCTTGGTACCCGGCCTTCTACGGCGCGTGGTTTGGCATCGCCGCCATCTGCACCTACGCCCTGTGGCAGTGGAAAAAATGGGGCGCCTACTTGTTGGCCGCCACCGCACTCCTGGTAGCTATCATTGATCTTCTGCAGGGGTCGGCCACCTGGGAAGGCATCCTTCTGGGTATGATCATCGCCTACAGCTTTTTCATGTTATTACGCCCCGAATGGGAATGGTTCGATTAATTGGCTTCCTTAAAAAAACAGCCACGAATTGACACAATTTCTCTCTAAAAAATCTGGATAATCTGTGTAATCTGTGGTTATTCAATCAAGCAAAACATGGAGTAAAAAATGGCGCTAAGCGGAATTCAAATTTACAAAATGTTGCCCAAGACCAACTGCAAAGACTGTGGTTTCCCCACGTGTTTGGCATTTGCCATGAAGCTGGCAGCCAAACAGGTGGAACTGGCTGACTGCCCCCACGTGAGCGCAGAAGCCAAAGCACAACTGGCGGAATCGTCAGCACCGCCGGTCAGGTTGGTCACGCTGAAATCCAACGGGTATGAAGTGGCGGCCGGAAATGAAGTGGTCTTGTTCCGTCACGAGAAGAAGTTTTTCCACATGCCGGGGCTGTTTATCCGGGTGCGGGATGATGAACCGTTGGCAGAAATCGAGGCCAAAGTAGCCCCGGCCGAAGCGTATCACGTGGATTACGTGGGGCTGGATTTGACGCTGGATGGTTTTGCGGTGCAGTCGGTGACGGGGAATGTGGACGATTTTGTAACGGCCGTAAAAACAGTCACCAATCTCAGCCAACGTCCCCTCATTTTGATGAGCCGGGATGTGGACGTGTTGGCCGCGGGGTTGACGGCCGTAACCGACGGCGCCCCCC